>DAIMKE010000494.1:0-5237 GCA_036721875.1 Bradyrhizobium sp.
CGCCACGGGTCAGCAGCGCGGCCTCGGTGGTCGATGAGCCCCGCGTGGTGAAATTGCGCTTCGACGGCGTCATCACGCGCAATTCCCTGCCGTCGAGGGTGACCGTGAACTGGGCGATCATCTCGCGAAAATTCGAGTCCTGCCGCTGGGTGACGCCGTCGAGCTTCAACTGGTAGCCGGCGACGTTGGCGACATCGTTCGGCTTCATCGAACCGATATATTCGCTGTTCCAGGTGGTTTCGCAGACGATCCCGATCAGGGCCACGCCGACGCCAGCATGCGCAAACGCTGTCCCCCAGGTCGCGCGCGGCAATCCGCGCGCGCGCGCCATCGCGGTCGCCAGCGGCGCGCGGAATAGCGCCGTGCGTTCGGCGAGATCGCACAAGGCACCCACGATGACGAACACCGCCAGTCCGATCGCGAGCGGCGCGAGGGTCGGACCGCCCCAGGTCCACGCCCACAGCACGGCGATCGCGATCAGCGCCGCAATGCCCGCTGCCGTCAGCCGTTGCGCCGCACCGCGCAGATCGCCGCGCTTCCACGCCAGTAGCGGCGCGAACGGCATCGCGACCATCAGCGGCACGAACAAGGGGCCGAAGGTCAGGTTGAAGAACGGCGCACCGACCGAAATCTTGTCGCCGGTCAGAACCTCCAGCGCCAGCGGATACAACGTGCCGATGAAGACCGTCGCGCAGGCCGAGGTGAGGAACAGATTGTTGAGCACCAGCGCGCCTTCGCGCGAGATCGGCGCGAACAGCCCGCCCTGCTTTAGCGCCGATGCGCGCCACGCGTACAGCGACAGGCTGCCGCCGATGAACAGGCAGAGGATGAGCAGAATGAACACGCCGCGCGCGGGGTCGGTCGCAAACGCGTGCACGGAAGTGAGCACGCCGGAGCGCACCAGGAAGGTGCCGAGCAGCGACAGCGAGAACGTCAGGATCGAAAGCAGAATGGTCCAGACTTTCAGCGCGTTGCGCTTCTCCATCACCACGGCCGAATGCAGCAGCGCAGTGCCGGCAAGCCAGGGCATCAGCGAGGCGTTTTCGACCGGATCCCAGAACCACCAGCCGCCCCAGCCGAGCTCGTAATAGGCCCAATACGATCCCATCGCGATACCGAGCGTGAGGAATATCCACGCCACCAGCGTCCATGGCCGCACCCAGCGCGCCCAGGCCGCATCGATCCGGCCCTCGATCAGCGCCGCGACGGCGAAGGAAAACGAGATCGAGAAGCCGACATAGCCGAGATAGAGCATCGGCGGATGTACCGCGAGGCCGATGTCCTGCAGCACCGGATTGAGATCCCTGCCCTCGATCGGCGGGCTGGCGATACGCAGGAACGGATTCGAGGTGGCCAGGATGAACAGATAGAACGCGCTGGCGATCCAGCCCTGCACCGCCAGCACATGCGCGCGCAACGACAGGGGCAGATTGTTGCCGAAGGCCGCGACCAGGCCGCCGAACAGCGCCAGGATCGCGACCCACAGCAGCATCGATCCTTCGTGATTGCCCCACACGCCGGTGATCTTGTAGAGCAGCGGCTTCATCGAGTGCGAGTTCTCGAACACGTTGACGACGGAAAAATCCGACACAATGTACAGCGTCACCAGCGCCGCGAACGACGCGGCCACGAACAGCAATTGCGCCAGCGCCGTCGAGCGCGCGACGTTCATCAGGGCGCGATCGCCCCAGCGCGCACCGACCATCGGCACCGTGGACTGGATCAACGCCAGCGCAAGCGCCAGCACCAGTGCGTAATGCCCGGCTTCCGCGATCACCGTGACGCCCCCTTGGTCTGCTCTTGCACGGCAGCGCTGCCGGGCTTCGCGCCGTAATCGTCCTTCCAATGGCCCTGCTTCTTCAGGGCATCGGCGACGTCCCTGGGCATGTAGGTCTCGTCGTGTTTTGCCAGCACCGTATCGGCCTTGAAGACCCCGGCGGCGTCGAGCACGCCTTCGGCAACGACGCCCTGCCCTTCCCGGAACAGGTCGGGCAGAATTCCCTTGTAGGCGACCGGCAACGTGGCGCTGCCGTCGGCGATGCTGAAGTTGACCGCGAGGTTATCGCCGCGCACCAGCGAACCCGGCTGCACCAGTCCGCCGAGCCGAAAACGCTTGCCGGGCGGGATCTGCTTCTCGGCCGCCATCGTGGGCGTGGAAAAGAACACGATGGAGTCGCGCATCGCGTTCAGCACCAGCGCCGCCGCAACCGCGAGCACCGCGAGCGAACCGCCGATCATGGTCAAACGCCGCTGCTTGCGGGTCATGAATATCCTCTGTCTTCGCCCTGGCCGCTGTCTTCGCCCTGGTTCTGGCGCATCCTGCTACCCATCCAGCCCGAGATTCTTTGCGCCCTCATTGAGCTGGCGCAAGCGTTCGGCATCGTTGGCAATCGCCTGGCGCGCGTCACCGAGCGCACTCGCCGCCTTGTCGCGTTCACCCATGACCATATAGGCGCGCAGCAGCCGCAGCCATCCCTCGACATCGTCGCCGTTTTGCTTCAACCGCGCCGCAAGACGATCGACCATGCCGCGGATCATCTCGCCGCGGTCGTCTTCGCTCATCTCCTTGGCGCTCGCCATCGCATCGTTGGAAAGCGCCGGCGGAGCCGGGCCGCCGACCCGCGCCAGCGCCGACTGCAGCAATGGCCGCCACGGCGCATCTGCGGGCGCCTTGGCGAGCATGCCGCGCCAGATGGAGGCGGCATCCGCCGGCCGGCCGTCCTGCTCGGCCGCGAGCCCGAGGAAATAGCTTGCCTTGGGATCGTCGGCGTTCTGCGCGACCGCGCGCTCGAACTCGGCCTTGGCCTCCGCCGTCACAACCCCGCCCGCAGCGCCTGCAAGGACTTCGCCCAGATCGGCGCGGCGCTCGGCGCTGTCGCCGGCGTAAGTGATGGAATTGCGATAGGCCCGGACGGCGTCGTCGTAGCGGCCGAGCCGCGCCAGCACCGGCGCCAGCACGGTCCAGCCGCGCCCATCGGTCGGATTTTTCTCCAGATGCGCCTCGACCTGCGCCACCATGTTGTCGAGCGGCTGATTGGCATCCGCGCTGCGGGTGCGCGACGCCAACGGGAAGTCGCCGAGTTGCGGCGTTCCGAGCGACAGATAGAAGGTCACCGCTGCGACCGGCAGCGCCACCAGCGCCAGGACGGCCGATGCGCGGCGCAGCCCGAGGTTCGACCGGGCCGGCAGATCGCGCTCGGCATCCACGGCGGCCAGCAGGCGGCGGCTGATTTCGACCCGGGCGGCCTCGGCTTCGGATACCCCGATCAACCCGGCTGCGGCATCCCGATCGATCTCGGCAAGCTGGTCCCTGTAGACGGTCGCCTCGTTACCGCCGGCCTTTGGCGCCGAACTGCGGCTCAACGGCCAAAGCACGGCAAAGATCGCCGCGACCGTCATCAGCGCGAACACAAACCACAGCGTCATCAAGCAGTTCCCGGGCGGAACGACGCATTTAGAATAGGACTAAGCGCCGATGCGCCGCTTTACACCACCGGCGGCAAGCCCGGCAATTGACAATTGCGGCAGCCGGGAACCGCGAGCCCAGACGGGCCGGCGGCATGCCCGGGCGGGGCTATTTGGCCTGACCGGTCCGGGTCGCTTTCCGCTCGCCGTTGACGGCATTTTCGGCCGCCCGGCTCATCAGGGACGCATAGTCCTGGCCGAACAGGACTTCGCAGAAGCGGATCGCCGCATTGACCTGCATCTGCCGGTACGCGCGCGCCCTGGTGTCGCCGCCACGCAGCGCCTGCACCAATCCCTCGGTGGACTTCTCGACATATTGCTGCAGATCGGAATAGGTCCGCAGCGTCACTTCGTTGATCGCCAGTTCGCTGGCATAGTTGCGGCACACCGCCACGAAGTCGATCAGGGCGACGGCGTCCTCGACTTCGGACGGGTCGATTTTCGGCGCGGCAGCAATGTCCTTGTCGGCGCGCTGGCGCAGGATGCGGCGGACACGCCCCGGCACGCTCTCGATCTCCGCCTGCAACGAGTTGGAGATATCGGCGCGGATTGAAGTCAGTTGCCGGCCCCATGCGGAATCGTTGCGCAGGTCCAGCTCGGTACGCAGGCCGCGCACGCCGTCGTGCAGGATCTTCAACTGGTCGCCGACATTTTCGAGATGGCCGCGCCTGATGTCCGTGCGCAGGCAAGCCGCCAGGAAGGAAAGTTCGTGCAGCGCGATCGTGACGGCGACGCCGTAGGGCGTGGCGGCAACGCGGATCTCGTCGTCCGACCCGGCCATCTTGATCGCGAGACGGATGATCTGCCACGGCGCTGCGAGCCGCTGCATGATCAGCGACAGCGCGAACGGCAGCATCTGCGGCGTCTGCAGCGTGGGAGCGTTGAGTGCGGCGGTCACCGTTGCGATCTGCGCATCCGCCAGGGCCCGCATCTGCCTGGGAAGCCGGCTGCCGAGCGTATCCATCGCCTCGCGCCCCCGCAGCACCGCGCCAATCAGCAGCAGATCCTCGACCACATTGAGCGGACCGATCCGGGTCAGCGTCCGCTGCCTGTCGTCGTCCGGCGCCGGCGTGGCGATGTTGACGATCGCTTCGGCTACGGCGAGCTGGAATTTGCGGGTCGCAGCTTCGAGGCCCGCGTTCGAACCGGTCATCCGGATCTCGGCCAGCGCCCTTTCGAATGCGGCCGCGGCTTCGGGCACGGCATCGCGGCTCAGCCACTGCCAGACCGGCAGCAGCGAGGCACGCCGGATCTGTCCGGCCCGCACCGGAAAATTGCCCTCGACGAGAAACGGCTCGAGTGGACCGTACAACAGGCGCGCGGGATCGTCGGTCCGCGGACGCGCATCGTCGTCTTCCTCGGCGCCCCGGACGACCTTGCGCAACTGCTCGAGTACGAAGTTGGCGACGACGACGTCTTCCCCGCGCTCGATGGCGCGCTCGAACTCCCGCATCAGCAGCGCCTGCGCCTGTGGCGGGAGCTGCGCGAGATAGTCCCTCAGCCGCTCTGTCGATGTCTGGCTCATTCGCCCGGTGTAGATCTGGTAGTATCGCGCGGACGACACAACGCGTCCGCTTCCAATCTTAAAAGCGCGCGCGTTAAGAAGGCGTTTAGGAATGACCAAATCGGGAGCAAGATGGCGGGGTCCAGCCACCTCCCGGTCCGCACTCAGACGCCCGGCAGCACCAATTCCGCCCGCAAGCCGCCGATCGGGGCGTCGCCCAGCGACAGACTGCCGCCATAGAGGGCGGCAAGATCGACCACGATAGAGA
>DAIMKE010000495.1:0-5218 GCA_036721875.1 Bradyrhizobium sp.
GCATATGTCTGCCGAACGCCACGGACGGTGTTTCCGGTTTCAGACAACTGGCAATCAAACTTGGCGAAAAGTTCACATACGAATCTACGCGGGCGACGCCGCCCGAGCGTTCGAGAGCGCGGGTAGTCAACATCTGTGGGAAATGTGCCGATCGTCGGGAGTCTCCCGGTGTGGCCAGGCGCAATCTCGTTGTGTTCGAACATTGACCTGCATCAATGTTGCATTTGAGCCGGCATCTACGAATTGTCCTTTGAGCAGAACCGTCAGGATCTGGTGCTCAAGTACGCTTGTCTGAGCAGAATCGGGCGCCGTGAACGTCATTAGGATCTTCAGCCGACCGAAACACGAATGACAACAATCTCTCAAACGGGCGCCGATCATGAATGACCTGACTGCGTCAACGGCCACAGCGCACAGTGCCGCTCTCGATCGTGCGCGCACGTTCCTGATGCTGACGGTGCTGCTCCACCACGCCGTAATTGCCTACACCTACTTCGGTCATACCGATCCCAAGTCGTGGATCGGTTTTGACATCATCGTGCTCGCAACAGACAGCTTCTTCATGGCGTTCTTCTTCTTTCTGTCGGGCGTGTTCGTCTGGCCGAGCCTCTTGCACAAGGCGCCGCGAGTTTTCCTGCGCGACCGCTTGCTCCGGCTCGGCCTGCCATTTACCATCGCCGTGTTCACAATCATTCCGGTCGCGTACTACGCGATCGAACTGCGCCAGCGCCCGGGCGCAAGCTTTACCGCGTTCTGGTGGAAGACGCTCACGGTTGGGCCGTGGCCGAGCGGACCGGTCTGGTTTATCGGGGTGCTGCTGGCGCTGGATCTGACAGCCAGCCTGCTCTTTTGGCTCTCGCCCAGACTGCTCGATCCTATTAATCGGCTGGCGGTGCGCGGCTATAAGCGACCGGCCGAATTTTTCATCCAGATGCTTGCTGTCACCGCCATCCTCTACATTCCCGCGCGGGTCTACTTCGGCGCGGCGCGCTGGTTTGAGGTCGGACCACTCTCGCTGCAGGCAAGCCGCGTGCTACTCTATCCCGCCTACTTCTTTATCGGTGTGGGCGTAGGCGCCGCGAACTTCGATCGCGGTCTGTTGAGTGTCGATGGCCGGCTGGCGAAGAGCAGCTGGGGTTGGATCGTCGCGACCCTCGTGCCGTATTGCCTGTTGTGGGTGCTTATCTACATCAAACGCGCTCTTCTGGGAAATCCGGTGTGGCTGCCGGCTTGGTATGAGGCGAGCTACGGGCTGTTCTTCGCGACCTTCAGTGCCGCCATTCTGTTTGCGATGCTGGGTTGTTTCCAGAGGTTCAGGGGTTCAGACTTCAGTGTGCTCGATCCGATGCATGCATATGCCTATGGGATGTTTCTGGTCCACTACCCAATCGTGCTCTGGATCCAATACTGGCTGTTCGACTTCGACCTCTCTGCGATCGCTAAGGCCGCGATCGTGTTCGTGCTCACCGTTCTGTTTAGTTGGGCCGCAACGGCGGCTTTGCGGACGATCCCGGGCGCGAAGCAGATACTGTAGATGTGAGTGAGTCCAATCCTCCTACTTCAACGCGGCGGTTTCGCGCACGACCTCGATCTTGCGCATCATGCCGGTCACCATGTGATAGAGCTGATGCAATGAAAGGCCCAGGGACCCTCCGCATCGGCCGGCAGATCGACGTCGATCGTCGCCCCCGGCTTGACGTTGACGGTGTGCTTCTTCGGATTGCGCGCGCCGTTGCCCACGTCCGGCAGCATCCATGTGCCGTGGATGTGCATCGGCTGGTTCATCAGGGTTTCGTTGATAAACCGGAAGCGAACTCGCTCGCCGTAGCTCAGCACGATTGGTTGTGCCTCGCTGAACTTGCGACCGTTGATCGACCAGAAGTAGCGCTGCATATTGCCGGTCAAAACGTATTTCAATGATGCGGTCGTAACGCTTGTAGGGGTAGGGGTTCAGGGCCCCGAGATCGCTATAGGAAAGGACCCTCGTGGCGTGGCGCTAAGGTGGCGCGTGCAAATCCGGTGGGGTCCATCGGTTCGCCCACGATGGTGTAGGCGCGATCTTCCGTCGGCTGAACGATGACGTCGTAGGTTTCCGCATTGCCGAAGCGGAATTCATCGACCCGCACCGGCGCGACGTTGTTTCCGTCGGCGGCAACCACTGTCATATTGAGGCCGGGAATCCGTACGTCGAAGTACACGCGGAGGCGTTGATAAACCCAAGCGGATGCGTTCACCGGGGCGGAAGAGGGCGGTGAAGTTCTGCTCGGGAGTTCGTCCGTTCACGAGGAAGGTATAGGCCGGAACGTCGGAGATGTAGGTTGGATCCATGCGCATCATCGACCAGCAATCCGATCGTTGATGATGGCCTAGCGGGCCTCCTCGTTCGGCGCCTGCGACAATTCCTGGAACAGACTGACAAGGGTCCTGCGGTTGAAATTCTACCAGCTGCTGTCGATCTTCAGGTTGTGAATGACGCGACTGGCCTCGTCGGTCCAATCCGAAAACATGATGATGTAATCGCGATCGTAGCGGAACGGATCGGGCTGCCGGGGTTCGATGATGATCGGCGCATAAATCCCGAGCTGCTCCTGCTCACGGGACGAGTGGCTATGGTACCAATACGTGCCTGATTGTTTGACCTTGAACCGATAGGTGAACGTCGTCCCCGGCGCGATCCCGTTGCCGTAGCCCGGCGAAATGCCGGGCACACCATCCATCTCCGGCGGGACGATGAGGCCGTGCCAATGAATCGATGCGAGCTCGTCAAGCCGGTTGGTGACGTTGATCGTGACGTTCTCGCCTTCCTTGAAGCGCAAACAGCGGCCCTGGCAGTTTACCATTGATCAACATCGCCGCGGCGGGACGGCCGGTGACGTTCACCACGTGACGCTCGAGGACGAGATTGTAAGTCTCCGCGACCGCCTCGACGCTCCACATCGAGAGAAGGCCGCCAATTGCGAGCAGGCCGAGCGGCAAGCGGTGAAGTAAGGATAGCATGGACGTCCCCCTGGAGCTGGCGACAGATCGGGTATGTCGCACACCCTTGCACAGCCGCTTCGATATGCAACCAACCTAGGTCAATTTCTTCGCGGTGTGACCGGCTTGCCGCTTCACTCCGCGGTCAAGGCTGACGAATAGACGCTGGCATAGTCCGCCGCGGCATCATCCCAGCCGCAGGGGCGGGCCATCGCGGCCTTGCGCATCGCCGTCAGCCGCTGAGGTGAATGATAGATGTCCAGGGCGCGGTAGATCGCTCGTAAGAAGGCGCTAAGCGAGCAGTCGCCAAACAGCACGCCCGTGACGCCGTCCTGGATCGTATCTGCAAGCCCGCCGGTTCGATGTGCCACAGGCAGCGAGCCGAAGCGCTGCGCATACATCTGGGTCAACCCGCACGGCTCGAAACGGGAGGGCATCAGCAGAAAGTCGCTTCCGGCCAGCATCTGGCGTGCGGTCTTCTCCTCGTAGCCGATTTTCACGCCGAGCTTGCCCGGGTATCGCTTGGTCATCTGGCTAAGCGACTGTTCGAGCTCGCTTTCACCCTTGCCGGTGACAACGATCTGTCCGCCTTGCCGCACGATGCTTTCGATCGCGTCCAGCGCGATATCCATTCCTTTCTGGTGAACCAGGCGCGAGACGATGGCAAACAGGGGGCCGCGTGAAACGGCTAAGCCGAACGCCTTTCTGAGCGCTTGCGCGTTGGCCCGCTTCCCGTTCCAGTCGTCCGGGCTGAATGGTTGCGCCAGATGCTGATCGGTGAGTGGGTTCCAGCTCTGATCGATCCCATTGACGATCCCGGTCAGACGGCCCTGATCAGATCTTCCTTTCAGCAAGCCGTGTAAGCCGCAGCCGTGCTCGGGCGTGACGATTTCCCGCGCGTAGGTTGAGCTTACCGTGGTGACGTGCGAGGCATAGAAGATTCCCGCTTTGAGGAATGAGATATCGCCGCAGAACTCGACCCCGTTGATATCAAACGCCTGTTGCGGAATACCAAGCCGATCCAGGTGATGCGGCGCGAACAGGCCGCGGTGCGCAAGGTTATGGATGGTCAACACGCTCGGTGTCCGTCGGCCCCTCCAGGTTAGATAGGCGGCGCAAGCGCCGAGGTCCAGTCGTTGAGGTGCAAGAGATCCGGTGCCCAGCTTGGATCTCCTTGTCCCGACGCCATCTGGGCGGCGGCCAGTCCGAGCCGCGCGAAACGAAGATCATTGTCCGCCCAGTCCTTGCCCGTCACATCGGCGTAGGGCGTGCCGTCGCGTTCGAAGAGCTCGGGGGCGAGCAGGACATGCATCGGCCGAGATCGCAGGCTGGGACGTCGGCGCGAGATGGCAGACGGCCGACGATCTCGAGATGCGCGATCCGGCTGAGAACTTCGCGATAACCCGGGATCAAGACGCGGATATCGCACTGGCTTTGGAGCGCGCGAGGCAGGGCGGCGGAGACTTCGCCAAGGCCGCCCACCTTGACGAAATCGGCAAGTTCGGAGGTGACGAACAGGAGGCTGGGTAGCGTGCGCGGCGCCAGATCGGCGCGGCGGGAACGCGCAGCTGAGCGCGGGGCTCAGCTGATGGCAATGGAAGGCCCAGGGGCCCTCCGCATCCGCAGGTGTATCGACGTCGACTGTCGCGCCCGGCTTGACGTTGACGGTGTGCTTCTTCGGATTGCGCGCGCCGTTGCCTACCTCCGGCAGCATCCATGTGCCGTGAATATGCATCGGATGGTTCACGGTCGCCGTACTTTCCGTATGGCGCTCTCGCATCGGCGTACCAGCAACCGCGCAAGAGGCGGTTCAGTCGGCTTTGCACTTCAGGCCAGACGCCCTTGTTGCCCGGCCGAGGGTGTCAGAAAGAATGTGTAAGCAGGTTTCTGTGAGTTTACCTTACCGAGGAGACTCACATGACGACCGACACGACGATTACACCTGAACTACTGGATCAACTGCTTGCTAACTATGAGAAGCCTGAAGACCTCACAGGTACGGACGGGCTTTTCAAGCAGCTGAAGAAGGCGCTGATTGAGCGGGCGCTGGGTGCGGAACTGAGCGATCATCTTGGCTACGAGAAGGGAGACCCGGCCGGCCGCGGCAGCGGCAACAGCCGTAACGGGACCAGCGCGAAGACTATCCTGACCGAGGACGGCGCGATTGACATAGCTGTGCCACGCGATCGGGCTGGCAGCTTCGAGCCGCTATTGATCGCCAAGGGCCAGACCCGTTTCGACG
>DAIMKE010000496.1:0-5206 GCA_036721875.1 Bradyrhizobium sp.
GGCTATGCGCGCGGATACGCCCGCGGTTACGGCCGAGGCAGAGGCCGCGGCTATGGCCGAGGTTATGGCTACTATGGCGCCCCCCTCGTTGTTCGCCCGGGTCCTCGCTGTTGGTGGAACGCATACGGTCAGCGCATCTGCAGGTGGTGATATAGGCTCGATCGACGTCGCCACAGGCGACGTCGGAGACAAGATCAAGGGCGTGCCGGACAACCGGCGCGCCTTTTCTTTTTTGGCCATCGCCTCGTTCTGCGGATCTCTTGCGCCACACAATGAGCGTCCAGCCTCGCAACTGCCGAACTAGCTTGCCAACCGCGGAATCAGCTTGAGCGCATTGCCGCGTTCGATCGACGCGATCTGCTCATCCGTGAACACCCCCGCCTCGCGCAAGCCCTTCACGTGATCGATGCCGGTCCGATATGGAAAATCCGTTCCGAACACGATCTGCGATGGCGGGATGATCGCCGCCAGCGCGGACAGCGAGCCCCGGTTGGAGGTCTGCGCGGTGTCGTAGAAGAATCGCTTGAGTTCCGTGAGCGTGCCGTCCGGCACCGTCTCCTTGGCCTTGGGTAACAGCAGCGGATGCCGGACGAAGCGTTCGATCAGGAACGGCATGGTCCCGCCGGCATGGGAAAAGATCCAGCGTATATCGGGAAAGCGGCGTGCGTTGCCGGAGAAGACGATGTCGGCGATGGTGCGCGTCGTATCGGTGCCGAACTCGATCATCACGGGCGGCTGCGTCGGCGCCAGGTTCACGCAGCAATTGGCCGCGGTCGGATGGGTGTAGACCAGCGCCTTGCGCCGATTGAGTTCCTCCATGACAGGCAGGAACAGCGGATCGCCGAGCCACTTGTCACCGTAGCTCGTCATCAAGGCGATGCCGTCGGCCTTGAGCGTGTCGAGCGCGTACGTCAGCTCGCGCAGGCTGCCTTCGACGTCGGTGAGCGGCAGCATCGCGAAATTGCCGAACCGTCCGGGATGATCCGCAACGAGCTTTGCGGCATACTCGTTTGACTCGCGGCACAGCCTGCGCGCCGTCTCACCCCGGGTGAAATTGACGGCCGGTGTCGTGACGGACAGCATCGCGGTGGCGATCCCGGCCTTGTCCATATCCGCGAGCGACTTCTCGATCGTCCATTTCTTCATCAAGGGATCGCCGAAGCCGCCTTCGTTCGACGCGGTGACATAGGTCGGCGGCGACAGGTGATGGTGGACGTCGATCCGGAACGGCTTTGCATCGGCCGACTGCGCCGCTGCCCGGCCGCCGCCCAGCGCCAAGGCTCCTGCACCAAGCAAGGCTCCTGCACCAAGCAAGGCCCCGGCGCCAAGCATGAAGCTGCGCCGGCTTGGCGCAGCGGATGGGCCACAGCAGAAGCACCCTCGAAGCGAGGGTGTGCGCAAATCCATCATTCGTTCGCTCCCGTTCCTGTTTTATTTGTTGTCTGCTGTCGCCTGCAGCCTTCAGCCGTCAAGAATGGCCACCGCCCGCGTCCAGCCTGCCGAGGCGCGCTCGATCTTCACCGGGAAGCAGGACACCATGAAGCCCGTCGACGGCAACTGCTCGAGATTGTGCAGCTTCTCGATGTGGCAATAGCCGATGTGGCGGCCGGCCTTGTGACCTTCCCAGATCAGGCTGGCATCCTTGGTCTCGGCATATTTTTTCGCCGTGTAAACGAACGGCGCGTCCCAGCTCCAGCCGTCGATGCCCGTCAGCCGAACACCGCGCTCCAGCAGATACATCGTCGCCTCGTAGCCCATGCCGCAGCCGGAGGTGACATAATCCTGCCGTCCGTACTTGGCGCCGGCACTGGTGTTGACGACGACGATTTCCAGCGGCGACAGCGTATGGCCGATCCGCTTCAGTTCAGCCTCGACATCCTTGGCGGTAGCGACGTAGCCATCGGCGAAATGCCGGAAGTCCAGCTTGACGCCCGGCTGCAGGCACCATTCCAGCGGCACCTCGTCGATGGTCCATGAGCGCTCGCCCCGGTTCATGGTGGGATGAAAGTGCCAGGGCGCATCCAGATGCGTGCCGTTGTGGGTGGAGAGCTGCACCTGCTCGACCGCCCAGCCCTGCCCGTCCGGCAGGTCTTCCGCTTTCAGCCCGTCGAAGAATTGCAGCATCCGCGGCAGGCCCTGCTGGTGATCGATGTACTGGATCGTCGGATGCCCGCCCGGCGGATCGGCCGCCACGTCGTTCTGCAGGGGAACGGAGATATCGATCAACTTGCGCGCCATGGCGTTTCCTCGCTGGTGTTCTTCTTGACGTGTTTATTGGCTTCGTGTCCGCAGGCTACTGCCGCTCGACCCGGTTCTTCAAAATGCCGATCTTTTCGACTTCGAGCTCGATGGTATCGCCATGTTCGAGATACCAGCCGAGCTCGAGTCCGCAGCCGTTGCCGACGGTGCCGGATCCGATGAACTCGCCGGGCATCAGGGTTTCGTCCTTGGTGACATGGGCGATGATCTCCTCGAACGAGAACAGCATGCCTTGGGTGACACCCTGGGAGCGCATCTTGCCGTTGACGCGCGCCTCCATCTGCAATTTGTAGGGGTCGCCGATCTCGTCCGGCGTCACGATCCACGGCCCCATCACGTTGCCGCCATCGAAGCTCTTGCCTTTCGCTGGGCCGAGCCGGCCCTCCATTTCGATGCGCTGGGCGTCGCGCGCGGAAAAATCGTTGAAGATCGTATAGCCGAAGATGTGGTCTCTGGCCTTGGCGGCGGAGATGTTTGCGCCCTTGTTCTTGGTGACGATGCCGAATTCGAGTTCGTAGTCCATCACCTGGCTGTAGCGTGGCCACTTCACCGTGGTGTTGGTGCCGCGCACCGAAAACCGGTTGGTGATGTAGTAGATCGGCTGCCTGCGATAGACCTCTGGCAATTCGCCGAGCGGTTCGGCCTCGATGCGCGCGAGTTCGGCCATATCATTCTTCGCGCGCGCGGCGAGCTTGAGCTGCCCGCGCGGGGCCTGCAGGATGTGGAGCGGGAACGACATGCCGTCGCGCATCTGCCGCGGCTCCGGGATCGGCGCGAGGATATCGGCCTCAGCCGTTGATATCGACAGGGTCTCGTCCTTGCTGTGTTTGTCGAAGACATCGGCGGCCCGTTCGAGCGCCGCTTCGCCGGCGTCGATCAACGCCAGCATCGATGCGAAAGCTGGATTGGCGCTTCCCTGCCTGCTGGCGGCCGCCGCCAGATCGAACAGCCGCGCATCGCCTGCGTGCACGATGCCGACCTTGTCCTGACCGTTTGAACTGAATGTTGCGAGCTTCACCTGGCGCCCCCTTGTTTTTCGATGAAATATATGATCAAAAAAAATATCGATAAACAAGCACGAAAAATGTGGATGGGGAGAAAGCCGTGAAAAAGGTTCTTGCCGCCCTGGCGTTCAGCGTGGCGCTGACGGGCACTGCCGCAGCGCAAACCAGGATCCAGGTTGGCTGCACCGCGACCTCGGACTGCGCCTCCGCGATGATCGCGGTCGATGAGGGCATCTTCAAAAAGCACGGGCTCGAGGTCGAGATGACGCCGATCGGCATCAACTCGAACATTCCGGCGGCGATCCTGTCGAACTCGATCCAGATCGGCGGCCCGACCTCGACAGTGTTCCTGCAGGCGGCCGATGGCGGGCTGGACCTCGTCGCCATTGCCGGCGCTACCGTCATGAACCCGGTATCGAACGGCAACATCACCGCCTTTGTCCGCAACGGCATCACCATCAAGGAACCGAAGGATTTCGTCGGCAAGAAAGTCGGCGCCCCCGGCCTCAACGCGTTCCTTCATGTGCTGTTCGTGAAGTGGCTGGTGGAGAAGGGCGTCGATCCCAAGGGCGTCAATTTCGTCGAGGTCACCTTCCCCACCATGTCCGACATCATCAAGTCCGGCGTCGTCGATGCCGTGCTGACAGCTGAGCCGCTCGTCACGCGAATGACCAATGCCGGGATCGGCTCGGTCGGCGCGCGCTATGCAGCCGAACTGGCCCGCACCGATCCAATCATCTTCTACGCGGCTTCGCGGGAATGGGCGGACAAGAACGCCGCGACCATCAAGAAATTCCGCGATGCGATCACCGAGGCCGCCGCAATCGTCAACAACGATCGCCAGAAGGCTTCGATCTCGATTTCGAAATTCACCAAGCAGCCGATCGAGCTGGTAAAGGCGACGCCGCCAAACCGTTCCGAACCGTCGCTGAAGCCCGAACAGCTCGCCTGGTGGATCGAGGTGATGTCGTCGCAGAAGATGCTGCAGTCCAAGCTCGACACCTCGAAGCTGGTCCTGAAGTAAGGGATGATTTGATGCCGGAAGCCGACCGCCAGGCGGGCCGACCCGCGATCGAGGCCGCAACGCTGAGCGAACGCGCGGCCACGCTGGTGGAGCAGGACATCCTCGCCGGCCACCTCGCGCCGGGATCGCGGCTCGGCATCGTCGATCTGGTGCAACGCTACGAGATCGGCGCCACCCCGCTGCGCGAGGGCCTGTCACGGCTGATGTCGCGCGGATTGATCGTCGGTACCGGGCAACGCGGCTTTCGCGTCGCCGACATCAGTCGCGACGATCTGCTCGATATCACCACCATGCGCACCGCGATCGAGGTCGAGGCCATCAGGCTGGCGATCACCCATGGCGACGACGCCTGGGAGGCTGGCATCGTCAGCGCGCTGCACCAGATGCGCCGCCACATCGAGCGCACCGGCGACGAATTCCGCGAAGGCGCCGAGGATTTCGACCGGCTGCACAAGGGCTTTCATACCGCCCTGCTGGCGGCCTGCGGCTCGAAACGCCTGCTCGCGGCGCACTCCGATCTCTACGACCAGGCCTATCGCTATCGCCGCGTGATGATGCGCTCGATGGATAGCGGCAAGAAGTTCGTGCGCGGCCACCAGTTGCTCGCCGATCGCGTGCTGGCGCGCGACATTCCCGGCTCGCAGGCGATGCTGGAAGCGCATCTGCGCTCGACGCTCAACTTCGTCTATCCTCCCGGCAGCGAGAGCTGACATCATGGCAAGCGCCGCAAAACGCCTCGAAGCCGTCGCCAGTGGCGCAACGCCACAGATCGTATTCGACGCAGTTACGCTGCAACTCGGCGGCAAGACCATCATCGAGGATCTCAGCCTCGGCGTTCGTCCCGGCGAATTCCTCTGCATCGTCGGTGCTTCCGGTTGCGGCAAGACCACGGCGCTGCGGCTGGCCGCCGGTCTCTACC
>DAIMKE010000497.1:0-5204 GCA_036721875.1 Bradyrhizobium sp.
CCCCATGATGATGCCGGAGACCACTTCCATGCCGTAAGAGTTGATGGTGCGAATGCCCTCCAGGATCGGGACCATCATGTTGTGGTCCTTGTGCATCGCCTTCAGCGCGTCGGGATCGGGCGTTTCGATGCCGCAGAACACCGTGACGAAGAATGCCTCGCGCATCTTCTCCAGGATTTCGGGGCGTTTGGCGATGTTCAGCGTCGCCTCGCAGGCGAGCCGCATCACGTAACCGGTCTGCTTCTGCCATTCGACCAGATGTGGCAGCAAATCCAGCGCGGCCTTGCGATTGCCGATGAAATTGTCGTCGACGAAATAGACCGACCCGGTGACGCCGCATTCGCGCAATTTGTCGAGTTCGGCGATGATCTGCTGCGGCGACTTCAGACGCGGGTTGCGGCCGTAAAGGCCGGGGATGTCGCAGAACTCGCACTGATACGGGCAACCGCTCGAATACTGGATGCTGCCAAGAAAGTATTTCTTCACTTCGGCCAGCTCATAGGCCGGAATCGGGAACTCGGTCATTGGCAGACGGTCTTTGGTATTCAGCACCACCTGCTGCTCGGGTCGCGACGGATCGCACGCCAGCCGGGCAATGAGTTCGTTGGTGGCATCGCCGAGTTCGCCGACATGGAGATAGTCGAACGACGGATAGTAATCCGGGCATGCGCTCACCGAAGGACCGCCGATTGCGACCGCCAGATCGAACGCATGCGCGCGGCGGCAGATGTCGTTCATCTGCTGGCGCTGGATGTGCATGCCGCTGACGAACACCGCTTCCGCCCACTCGAAATCTTCGGTGGTGGCGGGACGGATGTTCTCGTCGATGAAACGGACCGGCCAGTTGGCCGGCAGGTAGGCCGCAATCAGCAGAAGGCCCTGTGGCGGCATGAAAGCCTGCACGCCATCGGTCAGCGGATAGGCGTGCTCAAACGTGCCGAAAGAAGACGTGTAGCGCGGAAAGACGCACAGGATGCGCCGTGCCGTCTCAATGCCTTCAGCTCTCATCAAACTTCCTCAGACGCAGCTTCCACAAATTTAAGCACGACATTGGAATCTGGGCCAGAAATTCTTCGAGATTGTGACCGTGTCCCACGCGCGCATGACAGTCGGTTCTAACCCGCGCGAGGTTCAAAGGTTGCATCGCAACCGGCGGCAGCGGTCATGCGATCAGCCGGGAGGCAAATTCGGGCAGCAGGCCCGCGCTGGCCGCAAGCCGGAAGTTGGAATCGGCAAGGCCGGCGCGAACCAGCCAGTCGTCGAACTCGGGCGCCCGCCTCAATCCGAAGAGGTCGCGGATATAGAGCGCGTCGTGGAACGAGGTCGACTGATAGTTCAACATTACGTCATCGGCGCCGGGCACCCCCATGATGAACGTCACGCCGGCCGCAGCCAGCAGCGTCAACAGGTTGTCCATGTCATCCTGGTCGGCCTCGGCGTGGTTGGTGTAACAGACATCGACGCCGAGCGGCAGGCCGAGCAGTTTCCCGCAAAAGTGATCCTCGAGGCCGGCGCGGATGATTTCCTTGCCGTCGTACAGATATTCCGGACCGATGAATCCGACGACGCTGTTGACGAGCAGCGGATCGAAGGCGCGCGCCACCGCATAGGCCCGCGCCTCGCAGGTCTGCTGATCGACATTGTGATGGGCGTTGGCCGACAGCGCCGAGCCCTGCCCGGTCTCGAAATACATCACGTTTTCGCCGACCGTACCGCGGCGCAGCGACAGCCCCGCCTGATGCGCCTCGCGTAGCAGCGCGAGATCGACGCCAAAACTGCGGTTGGCGGCCTCCGTGCCCGCGATCGACTGGAACACCAGGTCGACCGGCGCGCCCTGCCCGATCAAGCCGAGCGTGGTGGTCACGTGCGTGAGCACGCAGCTCTGCGTCGGAATCTGCAATCGCGCGATGATGCCATCGAGCAGCCGCAGCAGGTCGCCGATAACAGCCGGGTCGTCGCTGGCCGGATTGATGCCGATGCAGGCATCGCCCGATCCGAGCAATATGCCGTCGAGGATCGAGGCGGTAATGCCCCTGGCGTCGTCGAACGGATGGTTGGGCTGCAGCCGAACGCTCATCCTGCCCTTCAGGCCGATGGTATTGCGGAAGGCCGAGGTCACGGTGCACTTCCTGGCGACCAGGATCAGGTCCTGATTGCGCATCAGCTTGCAGACGCCTGCCGCCATTTCCGGCGTGATGCCGCGCGCGATCTTCGCCAGCGTCTCCCCGGTCGCCGCATCGGATAACAACCAGTCGCGAAAGCCGCCGACGGTCAGCGACGAGATCGCCGCAAAGCCCTGCGCATCGTGGCTGTCGACGATCAGCCGCGTAACCTCGTCCTCCTCGTAGGGGACGACGGCCTCATTGAGGAACTGCCTGAGCGGCAGGTCCGCGAGCGCCATACGCGCCGCGATCATCTCTTGCGAACTGCCGGCCGCGATGCCGGCGAGACGGTCGCCCGAACGCGGCGGGGTCGCTTTCGCCAGCAGATCGCGTAAATCTTCGAAGGTGTAGGAGGTGGCATTGATAATCTGGCGATAGACCATGGCGGCTCCGAGCCCATCCGCGCTTCCAAAGGCATGCCGACACTATCACCTTGCGCGGATCGCGCCCGCTCTGTCGGCGGCAACCATCTTCAATTGTGTCGCCAGCACGAGACCTGCTTAAGTCGCGCAGAAATACCAAATTATCCCGCCGGACTCACCTGCCGTTTTCGCATAAGCGATTGAAAAATCTACTCATCCCTCCATTAGTTGCGCACTCAAAAAATTCCCGAATTAAGAGTTTATCCATCAAACCTGCGCACAATTTACACAATTGCCAACGGTCGCATCGCTGCGCTCCGGCGTGCCGCCGTGGCCGAAATTGCAGGATTCTCCAGTCGAATTTTTGGGTGGTGCCATGTCGTCGCGGTTTTCGCTCGCAGCCAAGCTGTACTCCATCTTCGCGCTGTTCGCAGTGCTGGTCGCGGTGATCACCGCCCTGTCCGACTACAACACCCGCCAGAACGCCGAGTTGACGGAAGCGGTGGCGAATGCGAGCCGGGCCGCGCTCAACGTCGAACGGGTCAATTCGCTGGTCTACGCGGTCGTGATGGAGTCGCGCGGCATCTACATGTCGACGGACCCGGCCACGGTGAAGAAGTTCGGCGACGGGTTGCTCAAGTTCAACGCGCGCATCCTGGAGGTCGTGAAGAACTGGCAGGCGCTGGTTCAGGCCGACGACGCCCAGCAATTCGCCACCTTCAAGAAGCGGATCGAGCAATTCGTCGATTTCCGGAAAGAACTGGTCCGCCGCGGGGTCGAGATCAATGCCGCCGCGGGACGTGAGTGGGGCGACAATGACGCCAACCGCGAAGTGCGCTCGGCGCTGAACAAAGACCTGGAAGCGCTGTCCAGGGTCTATGCCGACCGCAGCAGGAAACTCGCGCAACAGACCGATACCAACCACACGATGGCCTTTGTACTGACCTGCCTCGGCATCTTCGCGCTGGTCGTGGTCGTGATGGGCGTGCTGATCATCGCCCGTTCGATCGCCCGCCCGCTCTCGGTGATCACAGCGACCATCAAGCAGGTCGCCGATGGCGCCGAAGGGGTGGAAGTCCCGCACACCGGCCGCGCCGACGAGATCGGCGCGCTGGCTCGCGCGATCAAGATTTTCCAGGAGGCGATGGATCGCAACCGCAACCTCAACTCGCAGGTGCTGGAGGATTCCAGGGAGCGCGACGAGCGCACCCGCCATATCGAAGCCTCGGTCGATGCCTTCCGGCAGGCGATCGGCGGCGTGCTGCGCGCCGTCACCGACAACGCGACCTCGATGCGCGATACCGCGCAGACCATCGCGAGCGTTTCGTCCGAAGCGAGCGGCCGTGCCGTGGCGGCGTCCAGCGCCACCGAGCAGGCTTCCAGCAACGTGTCCGCTGTCGCCAGCGCCGCCGAGGAGCTTTCCGCTTCGGTCGAGGAGATCGGCCGCCAGGTCCGCCAGTCGGCGGGCGCCGTCGAGCAGGCGGGCCAGCGCACCGAAAGATCGGTCGCCGAAATCGAGGGCCTCGCGGCGGCGACCCAGCGTATCGACGGCGTGCTGACCCTGATTCAAACGATTGCCGAGCAAACCAATTTGCTGGCGCTGAATGCGACCATCGAAGCCGCACGCGCCGGCGATGCCGGCCGCGGCTTCGCCGTCGTGGCCCACGAGGTCAAGGCGCTGGCTGAACAGACCGCCAAGGCCACCGCCGAGATCGGCCAGAACGTCGGCCTGATTCAGACATCGACCAAGACCTCCGTCGAAGCGGTTCGCGAGATCGGCAACGCGGTGCGCGATATCAACGAGGTGACATCCATCATCGCCAGCGCAATCGAGCAGCAGGATTCGGCGACCCGCGAGATTTCGTCGAATGCACAACTTGCGGCGCAGGGCAACGGCACCCTGGTGGTCAATATCGGTTCGCTCAGCGAGGCCATCGGCACGACGAATACGGCAGCGGCTTCCGTGCTCACCGCATCCAGCGAACTGACGGCGACCGCCGAAACCCTGTCGCGCGAAGTCGAAGCGTTCTTCCGCAACCTGCGGGCCGATACGTTCGACGAGATGCGCAAGACCGGGACTTAGTACCGGTACTCACTCCACCAGCAGCACGTCCACCGCGACATTGAGCTTCTGCTTGCGCGATCCGACGATGATGCCGTCGACCGGCGAGACGTCGGAGAAGTCGCGCCCGACCGCCAGGATGATGTGGTCGTTCTCGACCAGCAGATCGAAGCCGATCCAGCCGATGTCTTCGCCGCACCACACCGATACCCAGGCATGGGTGGCGTCTGCACCCTGCAGGCGCGGTTGGCCCGGCGGCGGGACGGTGCGCAGATAACCGCTGACATAGGCCGCGGGCAGCCCGAGGCCGCGCAGGCCCGCAATCATCACGTGGGCAAAATCCTGGCAGACGCCGTGGCGCTTCTCGAACACTTCGCGGAGCGGCGTCGAGATCACCGTTGCCTTCGCGTCGTATCTGAAATCGTGGCGGATCCGGTGCATCAGGTCCGCCGCACCCGCGACGATGCCGCCGCCCGGCGGAAAGCTCGACGCCGCATAGGCGGTGACTGATCTCAGCACCGGCACCAGAGAACTCGAAAACACGTAGCCGACCGGCGAGGCCGGGCCGAGGCTTGCGGCCTCGAAGGCCACATCGCGGACGGTTTCCCAGGACGGGCT
>DAIMKE010000498.1:0-5201 GCA_036721875.1 Bradyrhizobium sp.
CCGGTTGGACGTGCGGGGCGGCGCCATCGATGTCGCGGGTGGCGAAGGCGGCAAGGTGCGTTTCCGCGCCCGTCAGGTCGCCGGTCCGGACTACGTCGCGGTGGACGCCCTGGCGGCGATCATTACCGGCGCCCGCTCGAAGGTGCTGGAAGGCGTGAAAGTCTATGAGAACATTGCGACCGTGGATGCTGCGTTGCGCGACGCGGCGAACGTCGACGCCGACGCTTTCATCGGCAACACGGCGGCTGTCACCGCACGCCTGAACGGCGCCGGCGGCGTTACCCTGATGTCAGGTATCGAGATCCGCAGCGCCGGCGATATGACCGTGACGGCCGACTGGAATCTTGCCGGACTGAGCGGCCACGAAGGTGGTCTGACCTTGCGTGCGGCCGGCAACCTGACCGTGCTCGGTCATATCAGCGACGGCTTCAGCAGCGCCGATCGCAGCGGTGCCTTGCTCGATCAGGCGTCGTGGGACATTCGTCTGGTGTCGGGTGCCGACTTCGGCCAATCCACTGGCGGTCAGACCAATCGCCGCCCTTGCCGCAGGCAGCGGCTCGCTGATCGTCGGCGACACCGCCAACGGCTATCAGATCCGCACCGGCACCGGCGACCTGTCGATCGCCGTCGGCCGCGACCTCACGCTCGCGCAACACGAGTCGGTGATTTACACCGCCGGGCGCATGGACACGACGACCTTCCCGGACTTCGTGCAACTGGCGTCGCAGACCCCCGTGTATGGCGTCGGCGGCGGCAATCTGTCGATCGCCGCGCAGGGCACGGTAAAGGCCGTCATTCCCTATGGACAAGGACAGCTGTTCACGTCGTGGCTGAAGCGGCAGGGCGATGCCGGGGCGACCGGCGAGTTCGCGCCGTGGTTCGACTGGGACGTCACGTTCACCGGAGGTGACGGCCAGCAGAGCGCCTGGTGGGTGGACTATTCCGGCTTCCAGCACGGGGTCGGCGCTCTCGGCGGCGGAAATGTCAATCTGTCCTCAGGACGCGATCTGGTCAATCTGACCGTTGTGATGCCGACAAGCGCCCGGGTGCGGGGAGGACGGACCATTGACGAAGCGAAGATACTGGAACTGCGAAACGGTGGTGCGCTGACCGTCAACGCCGGCGGAAGCATTCGCGGCGGGCAGTACTACATCGGACGCGGCGCGGCGACCCTTACCGCGGCGGAACTGACTACCGGGCGGACCCTGGAAGTGACCGTCCAGGAGTACTCATTACCCTACAGCCTGTCGCTGCCACTCGCGCCGGTTCTGGCGATCGGCGACGCCACCATGACCGTCAAGACCGCCGGGAATTTGCAGGTGCAGACCGTCGCCGACCCGCTATTGATGCCGCTTCCCGGCGTCGACGAGTTGTTCGGACTGGGTTCGTATATGTCCGGCTACACTGGTCGGACGGCGCTGACGCTGACGTCGGTCGGCGGCGACGTCCTGCTGGGCGGGCAGACCCGTCATCTGTCGCGGAGTTTTGACGATGTGTCGGATCCATCATGGCCGTCGATGACTTCGCCGAAGGCGGGCGCCGGCGGCGGCCTTTATCCGGCCGCGACCCGCGTCACGGCGCTTAGCGGATCGGTCGTCAATCGGGGCCTGATCCGGACGATGCCCAATCCCGACGCCGAGTTTCGAATGCTCGCGGAGCGAGACGTCCTTCCGGGTACCATCCTGATGGCCCGCAACAAGCCGGCAAGTTTCCCCACGCCCTTCCAGCCCCACCAGGGTTACGGCTTGAACATGTCGTACATGATCGTGGGACTGGCCGACGAATGGGGGACTGTGATCGACAACCCCGAACAACTGGTTCTCAAGAACGATTTCGAACCGAGCCGGATCTACGCGCTGAAGGGCTCGGTGATCGACGGCGATATCACCGCCAATGAGCAATTGTGGATCCGCGCCGGGCAAAACCTCCAGGGCAATACCTTGAAGTTGCGCAACCTGCATCCGTCCGATGTCAGCTGGCTGGACGCCGGGCGGGACATCGTCACAGGAACTGTCGACATGGTGTTGGTGTCCCGCAAGGGAAGCGTCGTCGTCGAAGGGCCCGGCACGCTGCTGCTGACGGCGGGGCGTGACGTTTTCGGCCAGGAGATCGCCCTCATCGCCGCCGGCAACCGTGACTACTTCTATCTGATCACCGAAGAGCCGATCGGCGACCCGATCAAAGGCCTGCCGACCACCAGCGCGTCGATCGAAGTGATCGCCGGCCTGAACGGCAAACAACCGGACTACGTCGCCTTCGGCGCTGCCTATCTCGATCCGTCGAACGTGGCGGGCATGCCCGGCCATCTCAAGGCCACTGCTGGCGGTGAGTCGCTGCCGATCTATCTGCTCGACGACTACAAGGTGGTGGGAGACGGCATCGAGAAACAGGCCCGCTTCGGCTTGGTGTCGTTCGTAAGGACGATGACCGGCGAGACCTTGTCGCCCCTCGATGCCTGGGCGCGCTTCCTGACTCTGCCGGAGATGACCCGGCAGGTATTCCTGCGCCAGGTCTACATGCAGGAATTGCGTGAGGCGGGCCGCGATCAGATCGCTGGCGCGGTGACGGGGGGTTATAATCGCGGCTACAGCGCCGTTAAAACGTTGTTCCCGGGCGAGGATTGGCGCGGCGACGTGCTTGCCGGCCGTGCCATCCTGAGAACCATGACCGGCGGCGACATCCGCGTCATGACGCCCGGCGGCGGATTTCAAGTCGCAGGTCTCGGCACCGAGGTCGGGAGCGGGTACGGGTTGGTGACGCTGGGATCCGGCCGCATCGAGATATTCGCTCGCAACGACGTGATCGTGAACCGTTCGCGTATTCTTACCTTTTCGGGCGGCGACGAAATCATCTGGTCCACGCTCGGGGATATCGATGCCGGCCGCGGCGCCAAGACAGCCCGCCTGCCGCTGGCGCCCGACATCGTGACAGATCAGGACGGCGTCACCCGCATTCTGGAACGTCCGAACATCACCGGCTCCGGGATCGGCACGATCATCGGCTATGCCGGCGTCGAGCCCGGCGACGTCGATCTGATTGCGCCGGAAGGGACGGTCAACGCCGGCGATGCCGGCATCCGCGTGAGCGGCGACCTGTCCGTGTCGGCCCGGTTTGTGCTGAACGTCGGCAACATCGAAGTCGCTGGCGCGGTCAAGGGCTTGCCGAAGCAGAGCGAGTCGGTCGCCAACCTGGCGGTGGAGACCAAGGACAAGTCGGCCGCGGACGCGGTGAAGGAGGCGACCCAGACCGCGCCGAGCGAACGGCCATCGATCATCATCGTCGAGGTCCTCGGTTACGGCGGCGGAGATGACGGCAAACCTCAGCGGCTCGAGGATGAGGAACGACGACGGCCAGCCGGTTCGCAAACCTACCTTCCGAACAGCCTGATCCAACTCGTCGGAAACGGCCCGCTTACAGATGCACAGAAGCGAGCATTGACCGAAGAGGAGCAACGCAACGCCTCTCTACCGTAAAGCGTGCGCGCAGCAATATCGGCCGTTGCGGCGAAAGCTGGAGCTGCGGTCACGCCGTCGCCCGCGGTGTGCTTTCGGCGTTTTTCCTGGCCGCATCGACGGCGACTATCTCCGCCATGATGGCCAGAACATGTGATGTGCTTTGCGCCGCCGCGCTCGGGCAAGGGCGTGGGATGAAGGTGTTCGCGACGTACTCGCGTTTCCTCCTGACCTGAACGCGACAGCTCCCCGACTTCAGCTTCGTAAAGGTCGGCATTGCGTGTGCACTCCATTCCGATTTCGTGTGCGCTACGTGTGCACCGGGAGATCAAATGCGGTACAAACGGGTGCATTTCTGGCTGGTTTGGTGTGCACACGTGTGCACTTGTTTCTGCTCCAGTCCATTGATGGGATAGGATAACTAATTGAAATATCAAGACTATCGATTTTCCGTTGCGCCGATGATGGATTGGACCGACCGGCATTGCCGCGTCTTCCACCGTCTGATGACGCGGCGGGGCCGGCTCTACACGGAGATGCTGACCACCGGCGCCATCATCCATGGCGACCGCACGCGGCTGCTTGGCTTCGATCCGAGCGAGCATCCGGTCGCGCTTCAACTCGGCGGTTCCGACGCGTGCGATCTCGCCACCGCGGCAAAGATCGGCGAGGATTTCGGCTACGACGAAATCAATCTCAACGTCGGCTGTCCGTCCGATCGCGTGAAGGACGGCCGCTTCGGCGCCTGCCTGATGGCGGAGCCGGCGCTGGTCGCCGAAGGCGTTGCGGCGATGAAGCGCGCGGTCAAAATTCCCGTCACCGTCAAGTGCCGCATCGGCATCGACGACCAGGATCCGGAGATCGCACTCGATGCGCTCGCGCGGGCTGTGGTCGCGGCCGGTGCCGACGCGCTGATCGTGCATGCCCGCAAGGCATGGCTCAACGGATTGTCACCGAAGGAAAATCGCGACATCCCGCCGCTCGACTACGACAGGGTCTACCGGCTGAAGGCCGCGCTGCCAAACGTGCCCGTCATCATCAATGGCGGCATCGGCAACCTTGCGGAGGCCAAGCGCCACCTCGACCATGTCGATGGCGTGATGCTCGGGCGCGCGGCCTATCAGCAACCGTGGCGATTGCTCGACGTCGATCCCATGATATTCGGCGAGGCCGCGCCGCACGCTGCCATGAAGGACGTGTTCACGGCGATGTTTCCCTACATCGAGGAGCAACTCGCGCTAGGCTCGCGGCTGCATTCGATGACGCGACATTTTGTCGGCGCGTTTCATGGCGTGCCCGGCGCACGCGCCTTCCGCCGCCATCTGGCCGAGAACGGCGTCAGGCCCGGCGCCGGCGTCAACGTGCTGCGCGATGCGATAGCGCTGGTCGAGGCTCGCGCGGCGGCGCTGGTTGCTGCATGAACTAATTCGCCGCGGCGCGGCGCTTGTTGCGGCCTGCGACATCGGGATAGCCGTTGAGCTTCAGCTTGTCGGCCTGCACGCCCCAGCTTTCCAGCCGGTCCAGAAAGCTCATGCCGAGCAGATTGGTCTTCATCTGGCCGCGCGGCACCACCAGCGCCGGCACTGATTTTTCCACCAGTCCGCCGACCGCGAGGCGGTCGAGCGTCAGCCGTGCCGCCTTGGTGTGCCCGCCGGCGGTTTCGACATCGACGTTGTATTCGAGCATCTCGATCGGCAGCCCGATCGCCTTCGCGGTCTCCCAGGTCAGCACCACCGAGGTTGCGCCGGT
>DAIMKE010000499.1:0-5200 GCA_036721875.1 Bradyrhizobium sp.
GTCCCGGTCCTCCGACAAGGAGGTCGAGATGAATGTACGTTATCGGGTCGAATTGAGCCAAGCCGAACGCAGTGAACTCACCGCGATGTTGAGCAAGGGCAAACGGGCCGCCCGCAAGCTCAAGCGCGCCCAGATCTTGCTGGCGGCCGATGCCGGCTGCAGCGACGAGGAAATTGCCCGCACGGTAGCGGTGAGCGGTTCCACCGTGTACCGGACCAAGCGGCGCTTCGTGGAAGGCAATCTGGAGCGGGCGCTGAGCGAGGAGCCGCGTCCAGGCGCTGCGCGCAAGCTCACCGGCAAGGAGGGAGCGTTGTTGGTGGCAACGGCCTGCGCAAGTCCTCCCGAGGGACGCGCCCGCTGGACACTGGAGCTTTTGGCCGACGCCATGGTCAAGCTCACCGACCACGAGAGCCTGTCGGGCGAAACGGTGCGCCCGCGGCTGGCCGAAAATGATCTCAAGCCCTGGCGCAAGGATATGTGGTGCATTCCAAAGGTCGATGGCGAATACGTCGCCCGCATGGAAGACGTGCTCGAACCTCTATGCCGAGGCGCCCGATCCCGACCGGCCGGTGGTCTGCTTCGACGAGAGCCCGGTCCAGCTCATCGGCGAGGTTCGCCAGCCGATCCCGGCCGAGCCGGGCCAGCTCGAACGCTACGATTGCGAGTATCGCCGCAACGGCACTGTCAATCTCTTCGTCTGCATCGACGTGCATCGGCCCTGGCGCAAGGTCAAGGTCACCGAGCGGCGGGCGGCAGAAGATTACGCCCACTGCATGCGCGAACTCGTCGATGTCCATTATCCCGACGCCGCGTGCATCCGCGTCGTGCAGGATAACCTGTCGACCCACTCGGCCGGCTCCCTCTATGAGGCCTTCGCACCCGCCGAAGCCCGGCGAATTCTGCGCCGCCTCGAGTTCCATTACACCCCCAAGCACGCCAGTTGGCTCAACATGGTCGAGATCGAGATCGGCGCGCTGCGCGGCCAATGCCTCGACCGCAGAATCGACGACCCAAACTGGCTCCGCCGCGAAATCAATGCCTGGTAACGACAACGAAACGCCGCCGGCGCCCGCATCAATTGGATGTTCACAACCGACAAAGCTCGCGCCAAAATGGGCCGCGCCTATCCCGTCACATCCAAAGAGTCATAATCACTGTGGCGAGGTCCTAGTTGTTGGGCCCGCAGCGACAATGGTGGTGGGCTCACACCTACGCGACCGACGATCCAAGCCATCTTCTTAAGTCCGCGTCGCAAAATAAGGGCGTAGGCGATCAGCCCGACCATCTGCTCCACTGGTTCCAAAGGAAGGATCGGTTTCAGGTCGCATCTGCTAGACACCATTTGATTTGTTGATTTGATCCTTGGCGGCGCGATCCGCCGTGTCGTCGCGCGATTCGTCGATATCATTGAAGCCGACGATATGTGGTCTCAATCGTGTTGAAGTCGGACGACACGCGTTGAGTGCGATCTGGCGAAAGGAATGCGCCGGGCGTACCGTTGTGACCCCCAGCTTCGAAGACTCCGCTGTCTTGCCAGAATTGCATATCTCTGCCGCTCCGCACCAAGGCGATGATTGTGTGGATGACACCCACTCTCGGCATCAGATGTGCCAAACTTGTTGCAGAGGCAACAGCGAGGGGAGTCATCCACAATGCATCCTACCATCATCGGCTTTGATCTCGCCAAGCACGTTTTCAAGTGCATGGCATTGACGATGCGGGCAACGTCGTCATTCGCAAGAAGCTCCGACGATCTGAATTAAAGACATGCTTCGGGAAACTACCGCGCAGTCTGATCGGCATGGAGGCGTGCGGAACCGCCCACTATTGGGGACGCGAGCTGACGGATCTCGATCATGAGATTCGGTTGATGCCGGGCGCGGCAAGAACGACGAGGTCGACGCCGAGGCCATCTGCGAAGCTGTCACGAGGCCGACGATGCGGTTTGTGCCAATCAAGAGCGCCGAGCAGCCGTCGATCCTGATGCTACATCGCACCCGGGATCTGTTCGTGTGTGAGCGCACCATGCTGGTCAATTCATTGCGGGGTCAGCTTGCCGAATTTGGCCTGGTCGCTCCCAAAGGGGTCTGGCGTCTTCCAGAGCTCCAGGCCCTCGCCCAGGGCACAGAAATTCCGGAGCCGGCCCGGGCCTGCGCCGAATTGATCTTGATGCAGATCGAGGACCTGCAGTCGAAAATCAAAGCCATCGAGCGGACGATCCTTGCTCGTCATCGCGCCAATGAGCTGAGCTTGCGGCTCGCTACCATCCCCGGAGTCGGGATCATTACAGCGACCGCGCTGCTGGCAACCGTCGCAAACGCCAGCGCCTTCAAGTCGGGGCGTCACTTCGCGGCCTGGATCGGATTGGTACCACGACAGAATGGCAGTGGTGGCAAGATGGCATTGGGGGGAATCTCCAAGAAGGGAGAGCCATATCTGCGGCGGCTGCTCGTGCTCGGCGCTACCGCGGTCGTCCGCTACGTCCGCAACAAGCCAGAACTGGCTGGATGGGTCAACGCGCTACTGGCCCGGCGACCGGCGCGCGTGGTCACCGTTCATCGTGATGGTGTGGATGGCGTCCGCTACCGGCATCTGATGTGCCAAAGTGAGTCGTTGTCAGATTCACTCAAAGGGAGCCATCCACGATGCCCACTATGATTGTCGGTCTCGATCTTGCAAAGCACGTTTTTCAAGTCCATGCGGTCGATCCGGCTGGCAAGGTCACGATCCGCAAGAAGCTCCGCCGCTCGGAAGTACTCGAGTTCTTTAAAGGGTTGCCGCCCAGCCTGGTCGGCATAGAAGCCTGCGGCACCGCCCATCATTGGGGTCGCGAGCTGACGGCACTAGGACACGACGTGCGGTTGATGCCGGCGGGGTACGTCAAACCCTATGTTAAGCGCGGCAAGAACGATGCCGTTGATGCGGAGGCAATCTGCGAGGCAGTGACCAGGCCAACGATGCGATTTGTTGAAATCAAAAGTGCTGAGCAGCAGTCGGGCTTGATGCTGTCACCGGACACGCGAGCTGCTGGTGCGGCAGCGAACAGCGCTGATCAACTCGCTACGGGGTCAGCTCGCCGAGTTTGGGCTGATCGCGCCCAAGGGAGTTTGGAGCATTCCAGACCTGAATGCGCTTGCCCAAGGCGCAACTCCCGCCGTTCTACCCGATGCGGTCCGCAGCTGCGTCGAGCTGATCATGGGCCAGATCGACGATCTTCAGACACGCGTACAAACGATAGAGAAGGCTATTCGAGTAGCGCACCGGGCCAGCGAGGTCAGTATGCGACTGCAAACGATCCCCGGCATCGGCGTGATCACGGCATCCGCAATTACTGCCACTATTGGAGACATTAAAGTCTTTAGGTCCGGGCGGCATCTGGCAGCTTGGATCGGCCTTGTCCCACGGCAGTCCGGATCCGGCGGCAAGGTTCATATGGGGAAGATTTCAAAGAAAGGCGATGCGTATCTGCGCAAGCTCCTCGTGCTCGGCGCCACCGCCGTGATCCGCTATTGCCGCAACAAGCCCCAGTTCGCAGCCTGGATCAACGCGCTCCTTCAGAGGCGTCCAGCGCGCGTGGTCACGATCGCGGTCGCCAACAAGATGGCGAGGATCGCGTGGGCGGTGATGAGCCGCGGCGAAACATTCCGCCAAGAAGCGTCCGCCATCGCATAAGCGGAAGCAGCCGGAAAGGGAAAGAAAGTTGCTGCCGAGTGGGATGATCGAATTGGTGAGAGCAACGGCGACGTAATGGCAACCGGTCGAGACCGAGGATTGGGAAACCCGTACCTGTGCATGCGCATCAAGCGCGCCATAGTGGCTGGGACCCGATCCGCGGACTACCATTAAGGCCCGCGGACCTGGGATCCGCTTCGATGAGGCCGGACCGATGACCGCACCCCGACCACCAAGTTGTCAGAACGTCGAAAAAGTTCTTGCCATGCGGACGCCATCCACCGATGATTGTGTGGATGACACCCACTCCACGGCATCAGTGTGCCAGAATGTTGCTGATAGCAACTAGGAGAGGAGTCATCCACAATGCATCCTACCATTATCGGCCTCGATCTCGCCAAACACATTTTTCAGGCGCATGGAATCGATGCTGCAGGCAAAGCGGTCCTTCGTAAGAAGCTCCGCCGTTCAGAGTTGATTGCATTCTTTGCCAAGCTTCCGCCCTGCGTGGTTGGCATGGAAGCTTGCGGCACGGCCCATTATTGGGGCCGAGAGCTGACCGCACTGGGTCATCAGGTCAAGCTGATGCCTGCGGCTTACGTGAAACCCTATGTTAAGCGCGGCAAGAACGACGAGGTCGATGCCGAAGCCATCTGCGAAGCCGTCACCAGGCCGACGATGCGGTTTGTGCCGATCAAGAGCGCCGAGCAGCAATCGATCCTGATGCTCCATCGTACCCGAGATCTGTTCGTGCGACAGCGTACCATGTTGGTCAACTCGCTGCGCGGTCAGCTTGCCGAGTTTGGCCTGATCGCTCCCAAAGGGGTATGGCGTCTTCCAGAGCTCGAGGCTCTTGCCCAGGACGGCGAGCTTCCGGAGCGGCTCGAGCCTGCGCCGAGCTGATCCTGATGCAGATTGAGGATCTGCAGTCGAAAATCAAGGCGATCGAGCGGACGATCCTGGCTCGCCATCGCGCCAATGAACTGAGCTTGCGACTCGCTACCATCCCCGGAGTTGGGATCATCACTGCGACTGCGCTGGTGGCAACCGTCGCGAACGCCAGCGCGTTCAGGTCGGGGCGCCACTTCGCGGCCTGGATAGGGCTGGTGCCGCGACAGAATGGCAGTGGAGGCAAGATGGCATTGGGCGGAATCTCCAAGAAGGGAGAGCCATATCTGCGGCGGCTGCTTGTGCTCGGCGCGACCGCAGTCGTTCGCTACGTCCGCAACAAGCCCGAACTGGCCGGATGGGTCAACGCGCTGCTGGCCCGGCGGCCGGCGCGCGTAGTCACCGTCGCTGTCGCCAACAAACTCGCCCGTATCGTCTGGGCCATCATGCAGCGCGGCGGCACCTTCCGGGAACGACCGTTCGGAATCGCGTAGAGAAAGATGGCTTGGCAATGAAGGGAAGCGGCGACCGCCGCGCTACCGTACAACCAACGAACACCAAGTTTGGCAAGGGCAATGACGACGTGATGGCATCCGGTCGACATACCGAGGATCAGGACACCCCGAACCTGTGCACGGAC
>DAIMKE010000500.1:0-5193 GCA_036721875.1 Bradyrhizobium sp.
GGTCTTGCGGCTTTGCCTCGCTTCTGAAAATTGCTGACATTCAGAAACCGACCCCTTTGTGGACGTTAAGTTTCGCTCTGCGTTTTCCTGAAAGTAGCCACCCGCGCATGCTGCTCTCACAAGGCCGTGTTGGCACAAGGCGTCGGCCATAGGCGGGCGGCGGCGAGGTTGAGGAAGCTGTCGAAGGGTAGGACAGTCTTATCGTAGCGTGTGGCAATACGTCGCTGCTGCTTGAGCTTGCCGAACATGCGCTCGACACGGATGCGGTCACGGTAGCGGAGATAGTCGGGATGCTCTGGCGCCTTGCGGTTCGAGCGGGGTGGGATGATCGGCAGGATACCCCGGATCAGCAGGCTTTCCCGGAGGCGGTCGCCATCATAACTCTTGTCCGCCCGCAGCGCGTTGGGCGTAGCAACGGGATCTCCATAAGCAGCTCGGCAGCGGTGTAATCAGAGGCCTCGCCGCCGGTCAGGGTGAAGCCGAGAGGCAGTCCCTGATTATCGCAGCGGGCGTGGATTTTGCACGTAAACCCGCCGCGTGATCGACCAAGGGCGTTCGCACAAGCCCCCCTTTTCCGCCCGCTGCCGAAACATGGCCGCGAACGCTGGTGCTGTCGATCATGTGATGCCAGTCGTCGGTCAGACTAAGATCAACCAGTGTTTGCAGCAGCGCATCACAGACGCCCACCGTCGGAACCGGACATAGACTGAGTTCCACTTGCCGTAGCGCTCTTGCATGTCGCGCCAGGGGCAGCCGACCCTCAACACGTGGAGCATGCCGTTGAGAAAGCGTCGGTTATCGCCCGTCGGTCGCGCCCAGCGTCCCCGCTCAGGCGGCAGCAGCGGCCCGATCAGTTCCCACTCCGCATCCGACAAGTCTCCGCGACCCATGACTGCTCCTCAAAAAGCAGTCTTGAATCAGATAACGGACTGTTTGGAAATCCCTTTTGTCAACACGAACTAGTACTTCTGGGACGTGGCGATAACGCAAGGTAAGCGTAGCAGTAGGGGTGGTTGTCCCTTGATTCCGGGGATTATCGATCTATTGCGCCGCGCGATGCAGTTGCCCGCGTTCCACCGAGAAGACCTTGCCTCTCTGATGAATATAGGTCGAGTGCGATCGCTTGCCTTGCCCGGCGGCAGAGACTTTTCATCCAACGACTATCTGGCCCTTGCGGGGTCTGATGTGCTGCGCAATGCCGCAAGGGCGGCGTTGGACCGCGGCGTTGCGGCAGGGTCGGGAGGGTCTCGGCTTCTGCGCGGCAACAATCCTGAACATGAGGCGCTTGAAGCCGCCGCGGCGCAATTCTTCGGAGTCGGTTCTGCGCTGTATGTTGGGTCGGGATTCGCAGCCAACAGCCTGCTGTTTGCAACCCTTCCGCAGCCGGATGACCTCATTCTTCATGACGCATTGATCCATGCCAGCGTCCACGAAGGGATGCGCTTGTCACGTGCCTCCCGCCGGATCTTTGCTCACAATGATGTCGGGGCCGCAGAGGCAGAGATCGCACGCTGGCGCAAATGTGGTGGCAGCGGAACGGTCTGGATCGCGTTCGAGACGCTCTACAGCATGGACGGCGACACCGCCCCCGTCGCCGATTTCATGGCTTTGGCAGAGCGTGAGGGCGTAATGCTCATGATTGACGAAGCCCATGCGGTAGGGGTCTTCGGGCCGCAGGGGCGCGGGCTTGCATGGCAATTGCATGGCCGCGCCAATGTCGTAACACTGGCCACCTGCGGGAAAGCGCTCGGTTGCGAAGGCGCACTGATCCTGGCGGATCCGTTGCTGCGCGACTTCCTCATTAATCGCGGGCGCAGCTTCATCTTTTCCACCGCACCGTCTCCGCTGATGGCGGCAATAGTGCACGCAGCGATCCTGGCAGTCGGTGCCGCAGATGATCGGAGGGCCCGCCTGGCATCGCTGACCGAGTTTACAAGGAAAGTGTTTGCACCCTTCGTTGCTGCCCCAAGCCGCTCTCAGATCCAACCCGTCATCATTGGCGATAACGCGCGCACGATGGCTGTAGCAGCCCGGTTGCAAGCGCTCGGCTTTGATGTGCGGGGTGTGCGCCCGCCGTCCGTGCCGCAGGGCACCGCGCGGCTGCGTATATCCATTACTCTTAATACCGATGAAGCCGCGATTGCGGCGCTCGGCGCTGATTTGAAAGACGTTTTATGAAGCAAACCATTATCGTAACAGGCACCGATACCGATGTCGGCAAAACGGTTTTCGCCGCTGCGTTAACCCGCGCATTGGGGGCGTTTTACTGGAAGCCGGTGCAGGCTGGTGATGATGACGGTGGCGATAAGGACCGGGTGGCCGCGCTGGGCGTGCCAAAACAGAGGATACTGCCTGAAGCCTACAGACTGAAAACGCCGTGCTCGCCCCACCGTGCAGCGCGGATCGATGGGATTACCATTGATCTTGCCCAGCTGGTCTTACCCGGGGGGGCCGGCCCACTAGTTGTTGAGGGCGCTGGCGGCGCGCTGGTGCCGGTAACCGACGACGTCCTTTACGCCGATATCTTCGCACAATGGGGGGCGCCTGCTGTGATTGTTGCCGCCACCCGGCTCGGCACGATCAACCACAGCCTCCTTACCATCGAAGCCCTGCGCGCCCGCAAGGTCAGTATTTTGGGCGTGGCGTTTGTCGGCGAACCGGAACCTGACAGTGAAGCGACCGTCTGCGCGATCGGGAAGGTAGCCCGTCTCGGCCGGTTGCCACGCCTTGCATCGCTGACGCCGCAATCGCTCGGCGATGCGTTTGCAGCCAATTTTGAAACTGGGCAATTTCTGTGATCGGCTCTCCGATCTGGCACCCGTTTACCCAGCACGGGCTTAAAGAGCCGATCCCTCAAATTGTAAGCGCTCAAGGCGCAATTCTTCAAACCTCCGACGGTAAGGAGGTGATAGACGCCATTTCATCGTGGTGGGTCACAACACACGGACATACCCACCCGCGTATCGCAGCCGCCATTGCCGAGCAGGCACACAAGCTTGATCAGATCATTTTCGCTGGCTGGACACACGAGCCTGCCCAGATGGTTGCTGATGAATTGTGCGCATTAATGCCGGACAGACTGACGCGGGTATTCTTTTCCGATTCCGGATCAACCAGTGTTGAGGTGGCGCTGAAAATGGCGCTTGGTTACTGGATTAACACAGGCGAACCACGGCACCGCATTGTCGTCATGGACAATGGCTACCACGGTGACACGATCGGTGCGATGTCGGTGGGCGCTCGGGGTGTGTTCAACAAGGCTTACCAACCTTTGCTATTCGACGTGACCACAATCCCGTTCCCACATCGCGACGGTGAACAGGCTACCTTCGATGCACTGGAGGCCGCCTGCCGTCAGGGTGCCGCAGCCTTCATCGTTGAGCCGCTTGTCCTAGGCGCTGGCGGAATGTTGATGTACACCGTTGAAACGCTTGCCGAGATGCACCGCATCTGCGCGGCCCACGGCACGCTTTTCATCGCCGACGAAGTAATGACCGGGTGGGGGCGCACTGGAACGCTGTTCGCCTGTGAGCAAGCCGGCATCGCCCCTGACATCCTGTGCCTGTCCAAAGGTCTGACAGGCGGGTCAATTCCGCTGGCGGTCACCATGGCGAGCGAACCTGTTTATCAGGCGCACTACGGCCCCGACCGGTCAACGATGTTCTTTCACTCGTCGAGCTACACCGCCAATCCGCTGGCCTGCGCTGCGGCAGCAGCCAATCTGGCAATTTGGCGTGAGGAACCAGTCCTCGCTCGGATCGCCGAACTGTCGATGCGTCAGGCGGGGCATCTGGACGACCTCGCGGATGTTGCTGGCGTAGCCAACCCGCGCCAGATGGGAACGATCACCGCGTTCGACGTCGGGGAAGGGGGATACCTCTCCGACCTCGCGCCGACAATGCTGGCAATGTTTCGCGAACGGGGCGTGCTGCTGCGACCACTGGGCAACACGGTTTATGTTATGCCCCCTTATTGCATCACCGCTGAACAATTGGCCCAGGTCTACCGAGTCATTGAAGATGTCGTACAGCAACTCGCGAGAGGGTAAGGAGCTGTCGTTGGCATTTAATTCCCGGGCAGTCCCTCACTGGCTAAACGGTTGATCTATTCGCGCGGGTCTAGACCCAAGATTAATTGACCGATCCAGACGATGGCGGTTGCTGCGATGCAGAATGCTGAAAAGAAGGCGTAGGCGGATCGGTCGTAGCGGGTGTGGTTGCGGCGCCAGTCCTTGAGACGGCCGAACGTGATTTTCTTCTGGCGCTAGCGGCCGAGTGTCCGGTTATGTGGGATGGCGATCTTGCGGTTTCGTTTGGAGAGGTTGCAGGCGGCAATGCCGCGCTGCGTCAACGCATTTCGGAACCCGTTACCGTCAAAACTTTTGTCGGTGATTAACTCTTTGGCTGACGGGAAGGCATTGAGAAGCAACGCCGCGCCACCATAATTACTGGCCCGGCCTTCGGTCAGCAGCATGACCACGGGCTGGCCCTGACCGTCGTTGACAGCGTGCAGCTTAGAATTCTGCCCGCCTTTGGTTCTCTCGATACATCGGGGGAGAGCCCCTTTTTGAGCAGGATGGCCGCCGTGCGATCCGCCATCAGGTGCGTGGCGTCGATCATCACGCGGTCCGGCTTGCCGCCCCCTGGCCGCCATGTAGGCAAAGATTCGTTTGAACACGCTCAGGCGGCGTCAGCAAGTGAACTGGTTGGACACCGTCTGTGCGAGTCATAGGGCGTCGGCGCCTCCCGCCAACGCAGGCCAATCTTCAGCACGAGGATGATCCCCAAAATCACACGCCGATCATCGACCCGCGGAACCCAATCAAAATTTGAAAGAAGAACTCCATCCTTCGCATATGCGATAGACACAGTAGCCACACATCGAACATCGGCACCACCTCATTGATGCCGCCACTAAATCAATGAGTTCACACTCACGCAGCCAATTGAATGGGTCCTGAGTTTAGTCGCTACTTGAATCTGGTGTGGCGCTGATCCACTCAAATTCAAGGTTGTTCCGGCAAGAAACGGCCCTTTCGCATTCCACCCACGACCGGCCATGATGAGGCCAACGCGGGATGCTGATACCTGCCCGGCAGCTATGGCCCGCCCGGTTGCTAGGAGCGGAAATGCTGAAAACGACCCCGTTCCTGCCGTAAGACTCCGTGGTTCTCATCAGACAGCCGCTCTTGCA
>DAIMKE010000501.1:0-5189 GCA_036721875.1 Bradyrhizobium sp.
CCCGCCGTGCATCGGCGGAGATCGGGCGCAGCGGCACGCCATTGGCGTCGGCATATTTCTTGGCGAAGTGCTGCGCCAGTTCCAGAATGTCGGCCGGGCGCTCGCGCAGCGGCGGGATCTTCAGATTGACGACGTTGAGACGAAACAGCAGGTCCTCGCGGAAGGTACCTTCGCGCACGGCCTCGCTGAGGTTGCGGTTCGATGTGGCAAGGATGCGGATATCGACCGGCACGGGCTTGGTGCCGCCGACGCGGTCGATGACGCGCTCCTGGATCGCGCGCAAGAGCTTCGATTGCAGCCGCACATCCATCTCGGAGATTTCGTCGAGCAGCAGCGTGCCGCCAGAGGCCTCCTCGAATTTGCCGATCCGCCGCGCGACCGCGCCGGTGAACGCGCCCTTTTCGTGGCCGAACAGTTCGGACTCCAGGAGATGCTCGGGGATTGCAGCGCAATTGATCGAGATGAACGGCCGCTTGGCGCGATTGGAGCGGGCGTGGACATAGCGCGCCAGCACTTCCTTGCCGGTGCCGGATTCGCCGGTGATCATGACCGAAGCGTCGGAGCCCGCGATCTGCTGCGCCAGCTTGATCACCTTGCCCATGGCTTCGTCGCGGTAGACGAGGTCGCGCGAGTCATTGGCGACGGCGGCCAGCACGGCGGCGATCAGTTCCGGATCGGGCGGCAGCGGGATGTATTCCTTGGCGCCGGCGTGGATCGCGGCGACCGCGGCCCGGGCGTCGTTGGAAATGCCGCAGGCCACGATCGGCACATGGATGTGTTCGGCCTCCAGCCGCATCACCAGGTCGCGAATATCGAGGAAGACGTCGACCAGCAGCAGGTCGGCGCCCTTGCCGCCGCGCAACACCGACATTGCCTGCTCGATGCCTTCGGCGTGGGTGACCGAAGCGCCATTGTCCATCGCGATCTTGGTGGCGGTCGTGAGCTGGCCCTTCAAGGTGCCAACGATGAGAAGCCGCATGTGTATCTCCTGTCCGTCTGTTCGCGCCTTGCGGGCGCGTATCGCCAAAATTGCTAGCTGCGTTCAGCCTTGATGATTTCCGTCATGGTGACACCGAGCTTGTCTTCCACCAGCACCACTTCGCCACGCGCCACCAGGCGGTTGTTGACATAGATGTCGATGGCCTCGCCGACGCGGCGGTCGAGCTCCAGCACCGTGCCGGGCCCGAGCTTGAGAAGTTCGCCGACGTCCATCTTGGAGCGCCCGAGTACGGCCGAAACCTGCACCGGCACGTCGAATACGGCGATGCGCGACGCCTGTTCGTCCTCGTTGTAGGCGAGATCGTCTACCGGCGGCGCGTCGGCCGCGTTGAGGTCGGGAAGCGGTACCTGTGCATCGGTGTCACTCATGGTTCAGTCCTCATGGCCTTACGCTCCGGCCTGATCGCGGGACGCCAGATAGCGCCCGACAAGTTCGCTGATCTTTGCTTCGACGGCTGCACGCTCCAGCACCACGCCGCCGTCGGCCCATTCGATGCGACAGTCGCCGGTTGCGATGCCCGGCTCGGCCAGGATCACCAGCCGGCCTTCAAAGCCGCTCTGCGTCGCCTGCCGCTCGATATGGGTGCGGGCGGCCTCGTAGAGCTGGTCGTTGATGCGGACCACCAGATGCGGCGTCGCGACCAGATGGGAGAAACAGTCGCTGATGAGCGCCGTGATCTCGCCGAGCGGTTCGCGAGAAATGAGTTCGCTGCACAGCTTGCGCGCAACCGCGACCGCGACGTCGACGGCCTCGGTTTCCATCCTGGCCTCGATGCCGGAGAAGCGCGAGGCGATGGCCTTGATGGCGATGCCGATCTCCTCCAGCGCCAGCGCCGAGCGGCGGTCGCTCTCCGCCTTGGCCTCGCGCTGGCCCGCCTCGTAGCCGGCGCGATAGGCGCGCGCTTCGGCTTCCGCGACCTTCTCGGCGATCTCGGCTGCAGTGGCGGCGCGCTCGCGCGTCTTGTCCGGCGCGGCGAAGTCGGTGTCGAACAGGAATTTTGCGGGTGCGGCCATCAGTACACCAGCTCGTCGTCGGCGCGATTCTTGGTCAGCGTGATCTCGCCCTTTGCGGCCATGTCCTTGGCGAGGTTGACGAGGAGCGCCTGTGCCTCGTCGACGTCGCGCAGCCGCACCGGTCCCATCGCCGCCATGTCATCCATCAGCATCTTGCCGGCGCGCGACGACATGTTGCCGAGGAAGAAGCTGCGCACCTCCTCATTGGCGCTCTTCAGCGCGATGCCGAGCTTGTCCTTGTCGATGTTGCGCATCAGCGTTTGGGCGGAGGCGGAGTCGAGCTTGATCAGGTCGTCGAAGGTGAACATCAGCGCCTTGATGCGCTCGGCGGATTCGCGGTTTTCCTCTTCCAGCGAGGTGATGAAGCGGGTCTCGGTCTGGCGGTCGAAATTGTTGAAGATTTCCGCCATCACTTCGTGGGCGTCGCGGCGGCGGGTCTGCGACAGGTTGGACATGAACTCGGTGCGTAGCGTCTGCTCGACGCGCTCGATGACTTCCTTCTGCACCGCTTCCATCTTCAGCATGCGGCCGACCACGTCGAGCGCGAGATCCTCGGGCAGGATCGCCAGCACGCGTGCGGCATGCTCCGACTTCAGCTTCGACAGCACCACCGCGATGGTCTGCGGATATTCGTTCTTGAGGTAGTTGGCGAGAACCTCTTCCTGGACGTTGGAGAGCTTCTCCCACATGTTGCGGCCGGCGGGGCCGCGAATTTCGTCCATGATGCCGTTGACGCGGTCGGACGGCAGGTATTGCTGCAGCAGCCGCTCGGTGGCGTCGAAGGTGCCCATCAGCGCGCCGGATGCCGACATGCGCGACACGAATTCGAGCATCAGGTCCTCGACCACGTCGGCCTCGACGGTGCCAAGCGTCGACATGTGGATCGACAGTTCGCGTACCTCGTCGTCATCGAGCTGTGCCCAGACCTTGCCGCCATATTGCTCACCCAGCGCCAGCATCAGAATGGCGGCGCGCTTCGGGCCGCTCAGCGGCTTGCTCTTCGGCCGCCCGCTCTGACGGCTCGCCAGCGCCGAGATGACGCTCGTGATGTCGTTGGCGTTGTTGGCTTGTTGCGGTGCGGCCATGTCAGGTCTCGGCGGGTTCGTTCAGCCATTGGCGAACAATGGAGGCGGTCTCGTTCGGATTTCGTTCGGCCAGTTCGCCGACCCGGTGCACGGCCTGCGCGTGGACCTGGCCCTGGACCTGGGCGACGTCGATCAACTGGGAGGCGTGGCTGGAGCCGGGAATCAGGGCCTGGCCGGAGCCGCCTTCCTGCGTGCTGCCGTCTGCCAGCGCGGGGATTGTGTCTTCGGTCAGGGCCGGAACGACTTCCGAAGCCAGGATGCGCTTGACCAGCGGCCGGATCACCATGAACAGCACCACGAGGCCGAGCAGCATCATGACGCCGAGCTCGATGACGTACATGACGTCATCCTTGGTGAACTGAAGCATGCCGAGCAGCCCGCCCGGTTCGACGACCGGGGGAACGGAAGGTGCCTCGGCAAAGCGGAGGTTGACCACTTCGACCTGGTCGCCGCGCTTCTGGTCGAAGCCGATCGCCGAGCGCACCAGGGTCGCGATGCGGTCGAGCTGTTCCTTGCTGCGGTCCTGATAGACCATCTCGCCTTTTTCGTTCTTCGAATAGGCGCCGTCGACCAGCACCGCGACGGAGATCCGGTTCACGCGTCCGGCCTCGGTGACCTCGGTCTTGGTGACGCGGGAAATTTCGTAATTGTTGGTCTCTTCGCTCTTCTTGCTCTGGTCGCGGGCCGCAGCCCCGCCGCCGGCCTGGTTGCCCGGAAGTTCGTTGTTGACCGTGACCTGGCCGCTGTTCTCGGCGGTCGCCGCTGACTCTTCGCGGGTCTGGCTGGAGCGCAGCACCCGGCCCTCGGGATCGAACTTGTCCGAGGTCTGGGTGACCTTGTTGTAATCGAAATCGGCGGTGAGCTGGACGCGCGCGCGGCCCTGACCGACCACCGAGGAAACGATCGCCTCGACTTCGTTGCGCATCCGTTTCTCGAACGCGGTGCGGCGCTCGTCGCCGACGGCAAGCTCGGCATCCTTGGTCGCGCCATCGGCCAGGAGCCGGCCGGCCTCGTCGACGATCGACACGCGCTGCGGCTTGAGCCCGTTAACGGCGGAAGCCACCACGTGGCGGATGGCGCGGATCTGCTGCGGTTCGAGGCTGCCGCGCACGCGCACCACGATCGAGGCCGACGGCTCCGGCGCTTCCCGCGCAAACAGAGGCCGTTCCGGCAGTACCAGGTGGACGCGGGCGGCCTGGATGCGGTCGATGGCGCGAATGGTGCGGGCGAGTTCGCCTTCCAGCGCGCGCAGGTGATTGATGTTCTGGACGAAGCTCGTCGTACCAAGCGCGTCGGATTTGTCGAAGATCTCGTAGCCGACGCCGCCGCCCTTGGGCAGGTTGGCTTCGGCGAGCTTCATCCGCAGCCGCGTGACCTTGTCCTTGGGCACCATGATGATGGAGCCCTCATTGCGGATCTCGAACTGGATGCCCTGGCGTTCCAGGTCCTTGATGATGCTCGAGGAATCCTCGACGCTGAGGTCCGTGAACAGCGTCGTCATCTGCGGCGTGGTGACGCGCATGATGACGAACGCGAAGAAGCCGATGAGCGCGGCGGTGACCGCGATCATCGCCCCGAACCGGGCGGCGCCGATACTCTTCAGAAAGTCCGCAAGCCCTTGCAAGCAACCGCCCCACAGATTCGGCCGCTTTCACTGGAAAGGCCGACTGGGCAATTATTGCCTAGGGGATGGTTTCGATATGGTTAACGAAGGTTAAGAGGTCGGACAAAACTGCATCATGAAAAAGATCGGCCTCGCAATGCGAGGCCGATTTTCGTCAAAAGCCGCAGATTTCCGGATCGCCTACTGGCGATATTGCTGGATGCGGGTGGTGCGAAGACCCGCCAGACCGTGCTGGTCGATGGAAAACTGCCAGGAGAGGAATTCGTCGACCGTCAGGGTATAACGGCTGCAGGCCTCCTCAAGGGAGAGAAGTCCACCACGGACAGCGGCGACGACTTCGGCCTTGCGGCGGATGACCCAGCGTTTGGTGCCGGGTGCAGGCAGATCCGCGATCGTCAGCGGACTGCCGTCCGGCCCGATGACGTATTTTACCCTCGGGCGATGGGGTTCTGTCATGGCGTACTCAC
>DAIMKE010000502.1:0-5187 GCA_036721875.1 Bradyrhizobium sp.
AATCCATGTTCGAATACGGCTCGCGGGCCGGCTTCTGGCGGCTGTGGCGGATGTTCATCGAACGGAACCTGCCGGCAACGGTGTTCGGCGTGGCGACGGCATTGCAGCGAAATCCTGACGTGGTCGCGGCCATGAAGGAGGCCGGCTGGGACATCGCCAGCCATAGCCTGAAATGGATCGAGCACAAGGATATGTCGGAGACGCAGGAGCGCGCCGAGATTGCGGAGGCGATCCGCGTCCACACCGCGGCGACCGGCGCGCGGCCGCTCGGCTGGTACACCGGACGCTCCTCGATTAACACGTTGAGGCTGCTGATGGAGGCCGGCGATCTGCTATATCTCTGCGACTCCTATGCCGACGACCTGCCTTACTGGATCAAGTCGCCCGGGTTGAAGCCGCATCTCGTCATTCCCTATACGCTCGATGCCAACGACATGCGGTTCGTCAACGCGCAGGGTTTTGGCGGGGGCGAGGAGTTCTTCACCTACCTCAAGGACAGTTTTGACGTACTCTACGCCGAAGGCGCGACCGCGCCGAAGATGATGTCGGTCGGCCTGCACTGCCGGGTGGTCGGCCGGCCCGGCCGCGCCGCGTCCCTGATGCGCTTTCTCGACTACATCGGAAAGCACGAGCGCGTCTGGGTGCCGACGCGGCTGCAGATCGCGCAGCACTGGCACGCCAATCTCGGCCAACTCGCCGACAACGCGTTCGATATTGGATGAGCCAATGCTCGGCGCCGAAATCGTAAGCCGGATCGACCAGCTCGGAAAGATTTCCGAAACGCCCGACAATCTGACGCGGATATTCCTGTCGCCTGAACATCGCACCGCGGCCGATCTGCTGATGTCGTGGATGCGCGACTCCGGCATGGCCGCGCGTCTCGACGCAATCGGCAATATCTGCGGTCGCTACGAGGGCGACCGGCCGGGGTTGCCGTGCCTGATGCTGGGCTCGCATTACGATACGGTGCGCGATGCCGGCAAATGGGACGGCCCGCTCGGGGTGATCACGGCGATTGCCTGCGTCGCCGACCTGAATCGACGGGGTGTGCGCCTGCCGTTCGCCGTGGAAGTCGTTGGCTTTGCCGACGAGGAGGGCGTGCGCTTCGCCTCCACATTGCTCGGCAGCCGGGCGATCGCCGGAACCTTCGACGAAGGCGTCCTCAACGCCCGCGACCGGGATGACCTGTCGATGCGCGAGGCGATGCGCCAATTCGGGCTCGACCCCGATCATGTCGGGTCCGCCGCGCGGACGCGTCGCGAGTTACTTGCTTACGTCGAACTGCATATCGAACAGGGCCCGGTGCTCGAGCAGCAGAACCTTCCCGTCGGCGTGGTGACGGCGATATCAGGCGCGACGCGGCTCGCTGCAAACCTCACCGGCATGGCCGGCCATGCCGGGACGGTGCCAATGGCACTGCGGCGCGATGCGCTGGCGGGCGCTGCCGAATGCGTCGTGGCGGTCGAGGAATTCTGCAGGGCTGACGCCGCCGGACTGGTCGGCACCGTCGGCGCCATCAGCGCCATGCCCGGCGCCACCAACGTAATCCCGGGCCTCGTGTCGTTCACCCTGGACATTCGGGCGCCGACGGACAGGCATCGCAAGCTTGCGGTGGCCGACATCGTGCGGCGGATCGAGACGATCGCGAAGCGGCGCGAGCTAGCGCTGCAGATCGACGTCACCCACGAAAACCGCACCGTGCCCTGCGCGCCGTGGCTGAAAGCGCAGGTCGCGGAAGCCGTCGCCGCCGAAGGTTATGGCGTGTTCGACCTGCCGAGCGGGGCCGGTCATGACGGCATGGCGATGATCGACGTCGCAGACGTCGCCATGCTGTTCGTGCGCTGCCGCGGTGGCATCAGCCATAACCCCGCCGAACACGTCGAGACGGCCGACGCCGATGCCGGCGCGCGCGTGCTGCTGCGGCTGATCGAGAATTTTCGGCCGAAGGATCAGTGTCGGTAGAGTAGACGTCGCTTCGGACTTGGCTATCTCGCGTCACCGCTGCCGCGCTCGCTTTGTGACAGAGTGATGACATTGAGCGTCATTTCGCTGCGTGACGAATCGATGATGTTCGGAGTACCAACCCGTGCCGCCCGACACACATGACAGTTTCATCCAGACAAATGAATAGCCAGATCGCAATTCCGTCACATCGCGAATACCGGTTTTATCAGGGGCTGTTGGCCACCTGCATCGCCAACGGCATTCAGGCCGTGAATTTTCTCGGCGATCGATTCCTGAGAACATATCAGGCATCGGCAGGCATCCACGAACTGTACCGGCATTCGATGAACAGCGCCTTCTCGCCGCAGGAGGCCTTCCTGGTCACCGGCGCGCCGCACGCGTCCGCCTATTATCCGCGGGACTTTGCCTGGTTCTATCCAGATGTTCTCGATCCCGAGACCATCATGGATTCCGAGGATGCCGTCCGCAGGGTTCGCCTGCTTGAAAAGAGCGTCCGGCTGATGCTGGAAGCCGTTCGTTCCGGTGTCGTCACGACGACCATCGTTCCCGCCGGCAGCGATCGGTACATCGGCGTCAACTACTTCTCGCTGCCGTCAGATACGCTGTTGGGCATCCTGGCCGGTCTGGAACAGATTTTTCGCGCGGACCAGAACTCGTCTTCGTACCTCGCGATGTCGCAAGGCGCCCATGCCGGCCGCCTGCTGCTTGACGCGTACCGCGACGACCTGAGGAAAGCGCTGTTCGAACTCGCAAACTCGCTGGAGCCGTTCGATGAAAACGGCCTCACGGCCTTGCTGTGCGACGTCACCGCGCCCCGTTCTGCGGCGACGGATACCCGCGCCGAACGCAGGCGGTTCGTCACCAATGCATGCGTCTACGCGACTTTCCTGCGCGGCATACGGTTGGGGGTGATCGACCAGATCGAGCTCGAACGCCTGCTCGGGCGCGAGCTTTCGCAATACAAGCGGGAGCTTCTCCGGCTGTTCGGCAGGCACGGCTACATAAGACATGCCCTGGATTGCCGCACGGAGCCGCCGGCGTCCGCCGTTGCACTGGATTTCGTCAACGTGCATCAGGGATTTTGGGACCTGCGCGAAGCGAGCGAACGCGCGTTGTTTGCGGCCACGACCGACCTCATCCTCGGCGAACCTCGGTTTCGCATCCCGGATACGTCCCACTTCCTGGTGTCGGCGGATAACCCGCTGAACAAGATGATCCACAAGATCGCCGCACCGGCCTATCAGGGGCGGTCTTCCTGGCCGACATTCAACGTCGAATTCGCCGATCGCATGCTGGACTACGACGAATGTTCCGGTACCGATACCTATCGGCCCTGCGCGCAGGCCATCTTGCGCGACATCCGCACTGCGACGGAAACCCACGGCGGATATCAGGAACTGCTGTCGGAGAATGGCCTCAAATACCGCACCTGGGCCTATCAGAGCGCCGTTGCCCACTCCTGGTTTCCCCGTTTCCTCACCGTGTGGAAACGGGCGTTCGGGACCTCGCTGCTCGATGGGGGGTAGGGGGGGCGGCGTCCTCGCTAGAGACAGCGCATTTCATTTGAAGTATTGCTGCCGGCGATGACAATGGCACCGCCATTCGAGGAACGCGAAATCCTGTTTCGGGATTTTGCAAAAGCGTTGTTCAAATCCGACATGGATGCCCTGTACCGTGTCGTGACGCCGGATTTCCTGTGGCTCTATCACGACGGCGTCGCGGTGACGAAATCGCTCTCCGGCGGCGACGCCATTAGGGCGCATCTGGCCGAGCAGAAGATCCTGTTCTCGGTGCAGCGCTTTCACGAGGTCCGCTACCATCATTTGCCGGAAACGACGTTCATGACGTTCCGGGTCAGCGAGACCGTCGCGGGGGCCGGTGAACTGCGCGAGCAGCGCGGCATCGAGCACTACACCTTCCGCGACGGCCGGATCGCAACCAAGGACGTTTATCGGAAGCCGGCGCTCTAATCGCTCCCATCGTCTTTGACGTCCCGGTTGCTCACTTGGTGGGCAGGTGCACGTCCGGAAAGCGCCGGATCGAGAGCGCGCTGCCGCGGCGTTGATGCTCAACGAATTGAAAGAACAATCAATTCTTCGGCCGCGCAGCGCCAGGCACGATTGTACACAATGGCACGCGCCTTGCTTGACTCCGGCCGAAGAGTTCTCTCGTTCGGGGCGCGTACGTCATGGCGAACTCAGGTAAGCTCGTAGCGGAGCCGGAGCCAATCGCGCTTGATTGGTCCGCCACCGCGCTTCTCATCATCGACATGCAGCGCGATTTCATGGAGCCGGGCGGTTTCGGCGAGACGCTCGGCAATGACGTCAGCCAGCTCGCGCGCGCCGTGAAGCCGATCGCGGCCGTGCTGGATGCGGCGCGCGAGACCGGCATGCTGGTCGTGCACACCCGCGAGGGCCATCTGCCTGACCTTTCCGATGCGCCGCCGGCCAAGATCGAACGCGGCGCGCCGTCATTGCGCATCGGCGATCCCGGCCCGATGGGGCGCATTCTCATTCGCGGCGAGGCCGGGCACGACATCATTCCCGAACTCTATCCGCTCGACGGCGAGATCGTGATCGACAAGCCGGGCAAGGGCGCGTTCTACGCCACCGAACTTGGTGAGGTGCTGCAGCGCTTCGGCATCGAGAACCTTCTGGTTTGCGGCGTTACCACCGAGGTCTGCGTCAACACCACGGTGCGGGAAGCCAATGACCGCGGCTATCGCTGCGTGGTGCTCGCAGACGGCTGTGCATCCTATTTTCCAGAGTTTCACGAGATGGGCCTGAAGATGATCAAGGCCCAGGGCGGCATCTTCGGTTGGGTCTCCGACTCGGCCGCGGTGCTCAGGGCACTTTCACCGGAGAATGTAACGACGGCAGCAGCGGGGACATCACGATGAGCACGAGCGCGACTGGGACATCAGGCACATCCAATTTCAAGCCGGTGTTATGGACGCCGGGCGACTGGAACGCCCTGTTCGGTTTCGGCACCAACATTCTCGTCAACATGCTGGTGCTGACCGGCCTGTTGCGCTTCGTGCTGAAGATGCCTGATTCAATCGTGTTCGGCCGCATCCTGCCGGCGCTCGGCCTGATGATGTGCCTCTCGACGTTCTATTACGCCTATCTTGCCTACAAACTCGCGCAGCGGACCGGGCGCAACGATGTTTGCGCGCTGCCGTCCGGCGTCAGCGTGCCGCACATGTTCATCGTCACCTTCGTG
>DAIMKE010000503.1:0-5170 GCA_036721875.1 Bradyrhizobium sp.
CTGTTAGAAGCGGAAGGGGCGAGGGTCCGCTTTTTCAGGCACGATGTCGCGGAGGTCGCGAGCCATGCCGGTCTCATCGCGGATGTGAAGACCGCCTTTGGCCGGCTTGTTCTCTTCGTCTCACGGAAGAGTAGATCACCGCGATTATCAGGGAACAGGAATCGGGTGTCACGGTCGGCGAACTCTGCCGCAAGCAGGTGTGAGCGACGTCAGCATCTACAAGCGGAAGGCGAAGTTCGGTGGTATAAATGACAGCTCAGTTCAGCGCCCAAAGATACGCGAGTGTCGCGGCAATGCCGAGCGTCGTTCGGACGGCATGAAGGCGACCCCAGCTTTCGATCAAGCTACGCGACGCCGGTCCCGCATCAGCTTCGGCAATCGCCTTCAACTTGTTATTCGTCGGCATCATGCCCAGCAGGGTGTAGGGCCAGTTGGCCAGGATCAGGGCTGCTCCAACAACCCAGCGCCAATCTTTTGTGAGCCACGCCGCAGCAAGGCCCATTGAGGCAGAGGCAACTGCCAAGCTGCCTTGCATGACGAAGCCGCCCGCATAACTCGGCTTCCACTCCTTCAACATGCTCTTATCATCAAGACCGAGACGCGCAGGTTGTTCCGCGATGTTTATGTAAAAAGCAGCCCCTCCGAAGGCTGCGGCCAACACAAGAGCGATTTGTCCCGCAATCATCCCAGTTGGCCTTTTTTATCTCGTGCACTTTGCGAAATACTATTCCGAGTTTGTGATGTTGACCAGCGGGCATGGTCAGCAGCCTCATATTCGCCAGAGAAAATTGCCTGAGCAAGGCAGTAGAGATCCGCTCGCCGACGCTCGGAAATCCTTGATCCTGCAGGGTGCGCTCTCGCGCTGACCGTGCGCTGTGAGCGCCGCGGCACAATCGCGCCACATCGGCTCCGGGATTTCCTGTGCCGCGTCCGGAAACCTCCTTGGCGGGCCGCTGCCGGCGTCCTTTAGCGCTTAGAGGATCGGGGCGAGACCACAATGGCGACAATCAGAAAGCTCCGAGGCCGCTGGCCGGTGCGACGGCGCGGCATGGCCCCTCGCGCGAAGAGCTTCGACAAGAAGACCGACTGCCGTTGACATGGCCCATCTGGTTGGTGACGTGGGCGAAGCAGACGGCGCGCTTGCCGCAAGCCTGCGCGAAGGCATACAGCGCGGCAGCCTCCATCTCGACGGCGAGCAGGCCGCGTGCGGTCATGGTGGCGATGGCGCGCTCCGTCTCCCTGAAAGGCGCGTCGGTGGTCCAGGTCGCGCCGCGCAGCACCGGCTCACGCATGCCGTCGAAGGCGCTCTCGAGCGCAGCGATGACGCCAGTGTCGGCCTGGGCGAAGTCCGATGGCGGCAAGTAATGGTAGCTCGTGCCCTCGTCGCGCAGGGCCTGTTCGATCAGGATGAAATAAGGCGGCGGCCGCACCGGCTGCAGTTGCCCAGACGAGGTCATGCTGATCAGAAGCCTGCAGCCGGCGGCGAAGAACTGTTCCGCCACCAGCACGGCATAGGAAGCGCCGACGACGCAGCCAACGATGCCAAACTCGACGTCGCCCTCCACGAAACGATCTAGTTCGCTGTGATAGCAGGCCCAATCTCGGTCAGTCGTTGCGCGTCCGTCCTGGCGCAGCCGCCGGACGAGATCGCCATCGGGGTCGAGCACGCAGATCGCCGGCACGTCGCGCACGGCCAGACCTTCGTGGCGGCGCGCTTCGCGCAGCAGGTTTCCCGGCTCGAAGGCGGATGCTTCAGAGTGGTGCTTGTTGGCCAGTATCGGCATGGGCCTGTCGCGGTGGTCTGTCATGGTGTCGTGGGCTCGCTCGCCAGGCCTTGCGCCATTCTGGTCATGACTGCACCGCCGCTCACGTCGCTGACTTCCTAAACAGGCACCAGATGAAATCCTGACGATTCCCGGCGGGCGTCAGATGTGTCTGCGGCTGTTGGTTTACGAGTTCATAGTCCGCCCCGAGCTCTGCCTGGAGCATAGCTGCCGAATAGCGCCTCACGGGAAGTCCGCTGCATCGCTCCGGGCCGGTCAGGGAGAAGGGCGCGAGGATGACGAAGCCCCCAGGCCTGAGGCCGCAATCGAGGGCGCGGACATAGGCGGCGCGGTCGGCTGCCTCGACGAGGAAATGAAACACCGCACGGTCGTGCCAGAGTGCAAAGGCGTCCTGCGGGGGATGCCAAGCGGTCACGTCCTGGGCGCACCATGTCACGCGGCCGCCGTGGTCTCCCAACCGCTTCTGCGCGACGGCGAGGCCGGCCTCGGCGATGTCGAGCACGGTCAGGGTCGAGTGGCCGGCACCCAGCAACCTGTCGATCAGCACAGAGGCGCCGCCACCGATGTCGATGATGGGGGCATTGGCGCTGATCCCGGAACGCGCGATCAGGTCGAGCGAGAGCGTCGGGTCGTCCTGGAACCAGCTGACCTCGTCCGCCTGCCGGGTGCTGTAAACATTTTCCCAATGCTGCTGGCGCGGGCTCGACATGGCTGGCTCTCCGATGCTGCGACGACCCCTTGGGCCGCCGGCCGTTTGGCGGCAGCAAAGCCCGTCATGACGAGGCGGTCATCCCCCGCCGACGCACGAATTACGTCTAACACAACGTCCTCGTGTCACGCAGGCGTCACGTTTGCGCATTAGCGATAATCCGAACTATAATGATTTTTGTTCGGATTATACGAACGAATTTCTGCTGAAGGAGAGTGTTGATGCTGTCGGTTGTCGATGTTTCCGTCACCTACCCGAACGGTGTCGAGGCACTGAAGACGACTAATGCGACTTTCGCGCGCGGGCAGTTCATCGTGCTGCTCGGCAAGTCGGGCGCCGGGAAATCGACCCTTCTGCGTAGCCTGAACGGACTTGTCCGGCCGACGCAGGGCGATGTCCGGAGCGAGGGGCACGGATCGATCTTCGCCAGCGGGGCGACGTTGCGGGCCCACCGCCGCCGGACGGGCATGATCTTCCAGCAACACCACTTGATCGGCCGTCTGACGGCGCTTGAGAACGTTCTGACCGGCCGCCTGGCTTCACACGGGTTTCTGAGGTCGCTCGCGCCTCTGCCCCGCGCTGATCGAGTCATGGCGCTTGAGGCTCTCGACCGGGTCGGTCTTGCCGACCGCGCACTGGATCGCGCCGATCAACTCTCGGGCGGGCAGCAGCAACGGGTCGGGATAGCGCGTGCGATGGCGCAGAAGCCCGAGATCGTTCTTGCAGACGAGCCGGTCGCTAGCCTTGATCCCGCGACCGCCGCCAAGGTGCTGGAGGACCTGCACCGGATCTGCCGGGAAGATGGCATCACCGCGATCGTCAGCCTTCATCAGGTCGAACTGGCGCGCCAGTTCGGCGACCGGATCTTTGGCCTGGCGAAGGGAGAGATCGTGTTCGAGGACGGTCCCGAGTCAGTCGGCGGCATCGCTCTTGACCACATTTACCAGACGCGCACGGCCGAACTTGTCGCCGCCTAAAAATCGACCCCTACAATCGATCAGGACATCGTCATGAAGCGCAGAACGTTCATCGCCTCAGCCGCTACGGCTGGCCTATTTGCTCTGGCCGGCCCTGCCTCCGCCGACAAGGCAAACCCGGACAAACTGCGCATTGCGCTTTTGCCGGATGAGAACGCGTCCACGATCATCCAAAATGCGCAGCCGCTCAAACTCTTTCTGGAGAAGACGATTGGCAAGCCAGTCGAGATCATCGTGACGACGGACTATTCGTCAATGATCGAGGCGATGCGGTTCGGTCGGATCGAGGTCGGATATTTTGGTCCGTTCTCCTACGTCCTAGCGAAGTCGAAGGCGCCGGAAATCGAGCCGTTCGCTGTCGGCGTCGAGAAGGGCAAGCCGAACTATAACTCCATTCTGATCGCCAACGTCGATGGTCCGGTTAAGGAACTGGCTGACGTGAAAGGCAAGCCGTTCGCATTCGGCGATCAGGCTTCGACGTCGAGCCATCTCGCGCCGCGCGCGCATCTGGCCAAGAACGGCCTGATCGGGGACAAGGATTACAAGGTCGTCCATCTTGGCAAGCACGATGCGGTGGCGCGAGCAGTCGCGGCCGGACAGATTCCCGCCGGCGCCCTGTCGGAGGCGATCTATAGGGTTCTGGTCGAGACAAACAAGGTCGATGCGACCAAGCTCAGGCAAATCGCTCTGTCGGACCCGATCCCGAACTACCCGATGACGATTCAGGGCTACCTCAAGCCTGAACTCAAGGACGCGATCAGGAAGGCGTTCCTCGAACTCAAGGATCCCGAGATCCTCAAGCTGTTCCGGGTCGAGCGGCTCGCGCCAGCCACCGACAAGGACTATGACGTCTTGCGCGACATGGCGAAGATCCTCAATCTCGATATCGCCAAGCTCGGGTGATTGGCATGAGCGCATCCGGGTCCTTCGATACAATTCTTGCCGAAGAACGCCGCTCCGCCTTGCGTGGGGCGGGGCTTCTGGCCGCGATCATCGCCGTCTGCGTCATCGCGTTGGGTGTGACGGGATTTTTCGACCTCCAGCGCTTCATCGAGAGCGGCCCGGCGATCAGCCAGCTTGCCGACGAAATGATCCCGCCCGATTTCGGGCGCTGGCAGTCTTGGCTGCGGCCGCTATTTGACACCCTTGCTATGTCGATCGCGGGCACGGCGCTCGCGGTCGTCTTCTCGCTGCCGCTGGCGCTGTTGGCCGCCCCGAACACCAGCCCGCACCCGGCTGTCTGTTTTGCCGTCCGAACCCTTTTGGCGTTCCTCCGTTCCGTGCCGGAGATCATCCTTGGCGTGCTGTTTGTGGCGGCCGTCGGCTTTGGCGCATTGCCCGGCGTATTGGCGCTGGCGCTTCACTCGGTCGGGATGGTCGGCAAGTTCTACGCTGAGGCGATCGAACATGTTGACCCCAAACCTCTGGAAGCGGCGCGAGCGGCCGGCGCGACACCACTGCAGGTCATCGCGCATGCGGTCCTGCCGCAGGTCCTGCCGCAGCTCACGGACGTGACGATCTATCGCTGGGAGTATCATTTCCGCGCTTCGGCCGTGCTTGGCATCGTCGGAGCCGGCGGGATCGGGTTCGAGCTGATCGCGGCCTTGCGCCTGCTGAACTATGATCAAGTATCGGCGATCCTGCTCTCGATTCTCGCCTGCGTCGTCGCCGTCGACAGCATCGGCGCATCTCTCCGAAAG
>DAIMKE010000504.1:0-5164 GCA_036721875.1 Bradyrhizobium sp.
CCCCTTTGCCACCGCGTCGCTAAGAGGCAAGCCACCCAAGCGGCCCGTCGTTCATCGTGGCCACGAAAGCACGATACCGTCGGCGCAGATCCTCCAGGTCACCGGGGGTCGCAATGTCGCGCTCCGCGTCCTCGATTACGAGATCGGCATGCCGTTTCAGGCATATCATGCGTTCGCGGTCTCGCTCGTAACTCACGACCTGCGTCAGCACCTCGAGTTGCCGCATCAGCACGGCGGCGTTGCCCGCTGCGTTCTGTCGAATCATGTGAAACATTGTGTTGAGCAGCTGATCATACTGAATGTGAGGAACGACCAGCACTACGCGTTCCTGCACGAGTGACACCCCTGAACGCAAAAACACGGGTTCCATCTCACATAGTGCTGCGCCGAGGCGATCCAGCACGCTGATCGCGGTATGGGGGTCGTTTACTCCCGGCGACAGCGCCCTGACCGCAACCTCCACAAGCTGGCGGACGGCGAACCGCAGGTCGAACGAACTGACCCTGTGCGCGCCTAGCGCAGTGGCGTTGCGTATCGCTTCCCCGGCCCCCTCCACCGGGGGCAGCATCAACGCAATCGGCGCCCCCGGAAATATGTAATCCCCGGGCCGGACGAGCAGGAGTATTGCGGTTTGGTTTTCTGCCGCCCAGGAAGCAAGGCCGGCTTCGTCGAGTTGCTGCAAATAGCCACGTCGCGGATCGGCGATTGGTACGGCATCGCGCCAGACCATCGGCGGCGGAGGGGCCGGCGGGCGCCTGTCGGTGGTCAGGCGCCGGATTGCAGAATGTACGTCGTCGCTCACAAGTTCAATCACGGTATCGACGTTAATCCGGCCGGCCATATGACCGACGAAATAGACCAGTGTCGCAACGCAGACAAAGGCCAGCGCAATACCAACGCTGAGCGAGAGATGCGGGATGAAGCCACCCTCGCCCTCGGTCCGAACGCTTCGCAGCACGATAAGCGCATAGGAGAAGGTCCCGAGGAATACCCCAAGCGTCAGCTGGTTGCCGCGATCGCGGGTGAAATTGCGCAGCAGCCTCGGCCCCATCTGACCGGCTGCCAGCGACAATGCCGCGATCGTGATCGAAAATACCGTACCCGCCACACCGATCGTCGATGAGGCGATCGCCCCCAGCAGCGTGCGCGCGCCGGTCGCTGCTCCATCGTAAAGCCAATCTTCCAAGACCCAACGCGGTATCAGACCGCTTCGATCGACTTCAACGAGGCCGAGGGCGCCGGCGATGCCGAAGAGGACCATCAGCGCTGGGATCAACCAGAAAGTTTCGGAAAGATCGGCGAACGCCTTGCGAAGGCGCGCGGTCACCTCGAACCCCGTTCATTTCCAGAGTCGAGCAAGCCCGCTGCCCGTGCAGGATGATCCGGACGAACCGCGCGAAATTCAGCAACTGGAACGATGAAACGCCTCAGTCTTCCGATCAACGACAGCATGTGCGATCAACGACTGCACGCCGTGCAGCGTTCCAGAGCGAGCCCGGTTTGAAGCTTGCGTCAGGACGTCGCGGACGTCTGAAGCCGGGCGACCGCGGCCCCCCGCTTATGGGCTGGCGCTCGTGCCGCAATCTCCGTGGCGTTATCAAGCAACGAAAACGCCCCGAGCATCAGCGCGTTTTCACTGCACGTCGACGGACGGGCCTATTCCAGCCCCTGCACGTTCGGCATTTCCTTTGTCGGCGCAAGCTGCGGAGCGGTCTTCTCCAGGGCGGAACCGGTCGTCGCCGCCGGAGGAGCCGCCGCCTGAGCCTCTGCCGGCCTTGCCGCGGGCGCTGCCGCTTGCCTGAGCGGCTCGGGTGCCGCCGGCTTGGCAGCGAGCGGGTTCGCCCGTGGTACCGGCACCGTGCGGGTCGCGACCTTCGGACCTGACCGCGCCGGCTGTGGCAAGGCCTCCACTTGATCGGGCGCAGGAACCACCGGAGGCCCTTGAATCACCCGGGACTCCTCGAAGAAATTGCCGCCCATCCGATAGGCCGGCACGAAGCGGATGATGCGGCCGTTGCGGGCGTCGATGACCAGCCGGCCGTCCTCGCCGCCGCGGTCGAGCACCGCGATCGTATAGACGAAGCCGCGCAGTCGCGGGATGCCGAGCGGCGAGAAGCCGTTGTCGCGCAACACCGCATAGACCTCCGTCGAGGGCAGCAGGCTCGGGCCGTAACCATAACGCGGCCCGGGAATTTCACGCGGGGCCACGGCGTAGGGCGCGTCGAAGTCCGACGCTGCCGTGTAGCGCCCGTTTCCATAGGGCACCTGCGCCTGCGCGCCGGCCGCGAGCAGCACCAGGCCCGCCGCCAAAGATCCCGTGAACACCTTCATTCGCGAATGCTCCTGTAAACCCCTGTGCCTCCGGCCCCGCCGGCGGGCGTTTTCGCTCCTTGACCGGCCGGCCGGAGCCGAATCTCCTAGCGAAATCGGGCAGTCCTTGGGCCAGATCGGGGCGCGTTTGCCGCAAATCCCGGCGGCGTTTTTTCCCTACTGAGATCCGCGGAAAAGCATGCGGGCGAGGACTCTCACGCGCTTGTGTGATAGACAAAAATTTGGCATGGTCGGAGTTAGGACAGCATCGCTGTCTTAATTGCGGAGCGGTCTCGGCACGGGGATTGCAACGAACCGTGGTGCCATGAGCTCCAGGGCAGTGCAGGCAAGGCCGTTCCTCAGGGACGATGAACGCCCAGGCCTGAATTTAAAAAATAGCGGCTCGCGGCGGACGAGCGGTGGCCCGGTGGGTGCCGCAAGCGCCCAAGGTGCGCCGACGATGCGGTGAGGCCCTTAGCCTGATTGAGAGGAATGCGATGAGCGGGTCGGAATTCGAGCGCGAAAATATCGTGACAGAAATGCTGTCGGCGACCGCGGCTACGAAACCGGCCGACACTTCGCTCGAAGATTCTCGTCGCGAGCACAATTGGCGTCCGAAAGCCGAGGGCCTTTACGACCCGAGCCTGGAAAAGGATTCCTGCGGTGTCGGCTTCATCGCCAACATCAAGGGCCAGAAGTCGCATCAAATCGTTTCCGATGCGATCAGTATTCTCTGCAACCTCGAACATCGCGGCGCGGTCGGCGCCGATCCGCGTGCCGGCGACGGCGCCGGCATTCTCGTGCAGATTCCGCACGCCTTCTTCTCGCGCAAGGCCGCCGAGATCGGCTTCCAGTTGCCGGAGCCCGGCCACTACGCCATCGGCGCGCTGTTCATGCCGAAGGAAACGGCGTGGCGGAAGGTGATTCAAAGCATCATCGCCGAACAGATCAAGGAAGAAGGCCTGCTGCTGCTCGGCTGGCGCGACGTGCCGACCGACAACTCCTCGCTCGGCGAAACCGTCAAACCGACAGAACCGGCCAACATGCAGGTGTTCATCGGCCGCAACGGCACCGCCAGGAGTGAGGAGGAGTTCGAGCGCAGGCTCTACATCCTGCGCAAGTCGATCTCGCAGGCGATCTATCAGCGCCGCGAGCGCGGGCTGGCCGGCTACTACCCGGTCTCGATGTCGTGCCGCACGGTCATCTACAAGGGCATGTTCCTCGCCGACCAGCTTGGCAAGTACTATCCCGACCTGCATGAGGCGGATTTCGAGAGCGCGCTGGCGCTGGTGCATCAACGCTTCTCGACCAACACCTTCCCGGCCTGGTCGCTGGCGCATCCCTACCGCATGATCGCCCACAACGGCGAAATCAACACGCTGCGCGGCAACGTCAACTGGATGGCCGCGCGCCAGGCTTCCGTGCAATCCGAGCTTTACGGCAAGGACATCAGCCGGCTGTGGCCGATCTCCTATGAAGGCCAGAGCGACACCGCCTGCTTCGACAACGCGCTCGAATTCCTGGTGCAGGGCGGCTACTCGCTGCCGCACGCGGTCATGATGATGATTCCGGAAGCGTGGGCCGGCAATCCGCTGATGGATGAGCAGCGCCGCGCCTTCTACGAATATCACGCCGCCCTGATGGAGCCGTGGGACGGTCCGGCCGCGATCGCCTTCACCGACGGTCGCCAGATCGGCGCCACGCTCGACCGCAACGGGCTTCGTCCGGCGCGCTACCTCGTCACCAGCGACGATCGCATCGTGATGGCGTCCGAAATGGGCGTGCTCAAGATTCCCGAGGAGCAGATCGTCACCAAGTGGCGGCTGCAGCCCGGCAAGATGCTGCTGGTCGACCTCGAACAGGGACGGCTGATCCCCGACGACGAGATCAAGGCTGACCTGGCCAAGAGCCACCCCTACAGCGACTGGCTGCATCGTACTCAGTTGGTGCTGGAAGAACTGCCCGACGCGCCTACCAAGGGCATGCGCTCCAACCTCCCGCTGCTCGACCGGCAGCAGGCGTTCGGCTATTCGCAGGAAGACCTCACGATCCTGATGACGCCGATGGCGGCAACCGGCGAGGAGGCAGCCGGCTCGATGGGCAACGACACGCCGATCTCGGCGCTGTCGGACCGGCCGAAGCCGCTGTTCACGTACTTCAAGCAGAACTTCGCGCAGGTGACGAACCCGCCGATCGATCCGATCCGCGAGGAACTGGTCATGAGCCTGGTCTCGATCATCGGGCCGCGGCCGAACCTGTTCGACCTGCAGGGCCTCGCCTCGACCAAGCGGCTCGAGGTGCGTCAGCCCATCCTCACCGATGCGGACCTGGAAAAGATTCGCTCGATCTCCGAAGTCGCGGACACGCATTTCAAGTCGCGTACACTCGACACCACCTTCCACGCCGGCTTCGGCGCAGCGGGCATGGAGCAGGTGCTGGACGAACTCTGCGCGCGTGCCGAAGGCGCGGTGCGCGAAGGCGTCAACATCATCATCCTGTCCGACCGTATGGCCGGCTCGGACCGGATTCCGATCCCCTCGCTGCTCGCCTGCGCCGCCGTGCATCATCATCTGATCCGCACGGGATTGCGCACCTCGGTGGGACTCGTGGTCGAATCCGGCGAACCGCGCGAAGTGCATCATTTCGCGTGCCTGGCCGGCTACGGCGCCGAGGCGATCAATCCGTACCTGGCGTTCGAGACCATCATCGCGATGAAGGAGGGGCTACCGGGATCGCTCGACGACTACGAGATCGTCAAGCGCTACATCAAGTCGATCGGCAAGGGCCTGTTGAAGGTGATGTCCAAGATGGGCATCTCGACCTACCAGTCCTATTGCGGCGCGCAGATCTTCGA
>DAIMKE010000505.1:0-5164 GCA_036721875.1 Bradyrhizobium sp.
TCGGAAATATTGAGATCCTGACAGCAAAATCAGCGATTTACTTGGGGAATGTGGGGTGAAGACAATGAACGCTGTTACCCAAACCGCAGCCGCCGAGCCTGTGTCTGGCGTCGAGATTTTCGTGCCGCTCGCCAAGCTCAAGAAGTCCCCGCGCAACGCGCGCAAGGTGCCGCATGGGGAAGCCGCTATCGAGGCGCTGGCCGCTTCGATCCAGCATAAGGGGCTGATCCAGAACCTTGTCGTGGAGCCGGAAACCAAGGAGGACGGGACGCCGACCAGCTACTATCTCGTCACCGCTGGCGAGGGCCGCAGGCTGGCGATGCTGCTGCGCGCCAAGCGCAAACAATGCAAGAAATCCGAACCTGTCCGGTGCTGGCTGGATACGGCGAATGATCCCGCCGAGGTAAGCCTTGACGAAAATGTCACCCGCACCCCCATGCACCCCGCCGACCAGTTCGAGCGGTTCGCCGAGCTTTCCAACGACAAGGGTTGGGGCGCGGAAGAGATCGGGGCGCGGTTCGGCGTGTCGGCCTCCGTGGTGAAGCAGCGGCTTCGCTTGGGCGCTGTCAGTCCGAAGCTGTTGCAGGTCTATCGCGAGGACGGCCTTACGCTGGACCAGCTTATGGCCTTCGCCATCACCGAGGACCATGCCCGGCAGGAGCAGGTGTTCGAGGGCCTGCATCACAATCGCGAGCCGTGGATCATCCGGCGTGACATGACCGCGAGCAATGTTCCGGCGACCGACCGACGCGCGGTGTTCGTCGGGGCCGACGCCTATGTCGAGGCGGGCGGCAATATCATCCGCGACCTGTTCAGCGAGGACCGGGGCGGCTTCTTCGAGGATGCGGGCTTGCTCGACATGCTTGCGGTCGAGAAGCTGCGCGAGGTTGCCGCGACGGTGCAGGCCGAAGGCTGGAAATGGGCCGAGGCGCATATCGACTACCCCCACGCCCACGGGATGCGGCGCTTCTATCCGCAATCCGTTTCGCTGTCCGATGAGGACGAGGCGCGGTTGGACACCCTGTCCGCAGAGCATGACGCGCTTGCCGAAGGCTATTCGTCCTACGACGAAATGCCCGAGGACGTAGCCGAGAAGCTGGAGGCGATTTCCGACGAGATCGACGCCATTTCCGAGAAGCGCCATGCCTATGACGCCAACGTGATCGCCTACGGCGGCGCGTTCGTGGTGCTGCACCATGACGGCGCGGTCAGGATCGAGCGCGGCTTCATTCGGGCCGAGGACGAGGCGCTGGCCTTCCCGCAGCCCGAGGATGAGGTCGACGGCGAAGGGATCGACCCGGAGGGCGTGGAGGACGAGCAGGCCGAGGATGAGCCCGAAGCCGAGGACGTGGAGGACGAGGAACCGGGCAAGCCGATTTCCGACAGCCTCACGTGCGACCTGTCCGCCCATCGGACCTTGGCGCTCCGCGTGGCGCTGGCCGAGCAACCCGATATGGCGTTGGTCGCCTTGACCCATACGCTCACGGCGCAACTGTTCTACAGCTACGCCGAGGCCGGTTGCCTTGAGGTTCGTCCGACCGTGACGCCGCTTGGCAGTCATGCGGACGGGATCGAGGACACCCCCTTGGCGGCACGGGCGAGCGAGCAACACGAGGCATGGGCCGAACGGATGCCGCGTGACGTGGCGGACCTGTGGGGCTTCATCGTGGCGCTGGACTGCGAGAAGCGGACCCTGCTGCTGGCGCATTGCGCGGCCCGCACCGTCAACGCGCTGCGCCTGCCGTGGGATCGCAAGCCCCTGTCGCTACAAACGGCGGACAGGCTGGCGACCGCGCTGGCGCTGGACGTGGCGAAGGACTGGACGCCGACCGTGGAGAGCTACCTCGGCCGCGTCACCAAGGGTCATATCGTCGAGGCCGTCACTGAAGGCGTGTCCGAGGATGCCGCCCGCCGTATCGCCGACATGAAGAAGCCGGACATGGCGCAAGCCGCCGAGCAGCTTCTGGCCGGGACCGGATGGCTGCCCTCGATCCTGCGGACGCCCGAGCCGGAGACCGAGCAGCCCGCGTCGGTCGAGGACGAGGATACGGGGACCGTGGAACCGTCCGAGGCGGAGGCTCCCGAAGCGCAGGCTGAGGATGGCGAAGCCGCCTACGCCGTCGCCGCCGAATAGCGGCATCGGGCCGGGGCCGCGTCAGCGGTCCCGGCTTCACCCGCACCTTCGCGCCGGCCTTCGGGGCGGCGCTCTTGCTGCAAGGAGGCCGTCATGCGCCGCCTGTTCCGCGTCATCGCCCGCCGCAACAACCAGCCGGGCACGTTGTGCTGCATCCGCTGCGGCAAGCCGATCAACGACTTTTCCGACGATCAGATCGTCACCCACGATTATGTCCTGCACGGTTGCGCCGCCTTCGTGGTCGAGCATCGCGCCTGTGTAGACCGCCCCCTGTTCAGCGCGGCGGCGGCCCGGCGCTGGCGCGAAGCGCAGCGCTGATCCGCACAGCCTTTCGCAATCGGCCCCAAAAAATCGCGGCCGCGCCCCAATCGGGCGCGGCCGCTTTGTCGTTTGAGTCTGCAGCTCGCCGGGGCTTGCCCGGCTCGCCACTTACACTTGAAATTGTAAGTGCTTTGGACAACAACAGCCGCAGGCTTACAGGCAGAGTTGTTATCGCGCATCGCGATATAAGACACCGATGTTAGGCAGTGATGCTTCCATCTACCCTTATTGCAGCATTTCCGCTGAGCGGACGATCTGATCGTACGCATAGGAGTGCCTGTAAGCCGCCTGTTAGGGGGGTGGGGTGTCGAGTCTGGCGAAACTACAAGCGGCAAAGTCGCTCGACGATCTAGCTGCGATCCTGGGATATAAGCCCGCCGCGCTTGCCTACCTGCTCTATCACCTCCCAGACGCGCAGAAATATACCGCGTTCACGATCCCGAAGCGCGACGGCACGCCGAGGGCGATTCTTGCCCCGACGCCCAAGCTGAAGCTGCTGCAACGGCGTCTAGCCAATGTCCTCTACCTGGCGCTCGCCGACATCGACAAGGTGGGTTCACCGCGCCGGCAGCTCTCCCACGGCTTCGCCAAACATCTGTCCATCGTAACGAACGCCGCGGTCCACAAACGGCGGCGCTACGTGCTGAATCTCGACATCAAGGATTTCTTCCCGTCGATCAATTTCGGCCGCGTGCGCGGTATGTTCATTAAGGACAAACGGTTCGCCCTCGATCCGAAAATCGCGACTTTGATCGCACAGATCGCCTGCCACGATCATGTCCTTCCCCAAGGAAGTCCCTGTTCCCCGGTCATTTCAAATGTCGTCGGGCATCTACTGGACATCCGGCTCGTGCGCTTCGCCAAGGCGCAGAAATGCACCTACTCACGCTATGCCGACGACATCACCTTTTCCACGAACGCCAAGGCATTCCCTCCTGACATCGCCGCCCCGGTCGCAGGCTCGGAGCATGACTGGACACTCGGCGCCGCGCTCCTGAAGGAGATCGAAAAGGCCGGGTTTGAGGTAAATCCTACCAAGACTAGGATGCAATATCGCGGGTCACGACAGGTCGCCACCGGCTTGCTCGTCAACGAGAAGCCGAACGTCCGTCCCGAATACTACCGCACGGTGCGGGCCATGTGCTGGTCGCTGTTCAACAGCGGAACCTACTATCGGATGGTCCCTGCGGCGCTGGCGGGCGGCAAAGAAGGCGATCCCGATGTGCCGGAGCCGGCAACATCCCTCGCGCCGCTGCAAGGGATGCTCGGCCACGTCTATCATGTGCGCGATCAGGTCGATACGCGACCTTCCGCTGACAAAAAGAAGGACGCGACGGCCACGGCGACCCGTAAGCTCTACATCCGGTTTCTGTTCTACCGAAACTTCGTTGTGGCGCCCAAGCCCCTCATCATCCCGGAGGGAAAGACGGATACCGTCTATCTGCGTGCGGCGATGGAGAAGCTCACTGCCTACCATCCCAGGCTGGGCGCGATGGACAAAGGCAAGTTTAAACCCGCACTCAAGTTCATGAAGTTCTCCAGCACGATCCATGACGTGTTGCAGCTCGGGAATGGCGCAGGCGATCTTTTCCACTTTATCCGCCGCTACCCTGACGCCCTCAAGCGTTACCGACATCGCCCGCTGCCCAACCCCATCATCGTGCTCATCGACAATGACGACGGAGCGAAAGAGATTTTTGGTGCCGCCAAGGGCCTCGGCGCCGCGCATATAGCTCGGACCTCCACGGACCCATTCTATCGGCTCGCACCCAATCTTTATCTTATCAAAACACCGGAAATCGGTGCGCAAGGCATAAGTTGCATTGAGGACTTGTTCGATCCCGCGCTTTTGAAAACCGTCATTGATGGTAAGGTGTTCGACCCCAACAAGAAGCACGGAGAGGCCGGGAAATACGGCAAAGCCAGGTTCGCCGAGAAGGTTGTGCAGCCGCAGAAGGACACGATCCATTTCTCGAAATTTGCCGGGTTACTCGACCGGATCGTGGCTGCGCTCGACGATTACGTTGCCAATCCGCCGCCACCCTGAAGGGATCAGGTACGCGGTGGCATCATAGAGGTATCGAGCCTGCGATGGATCAGCGATACGAGCGTCAGCAGATCCTCGGCGTCGGTCTTGGTCATCGGCCAGTGGATGCGCGCCTCGTGGGCAGTTGGGTTGCGGAACATGCCGAAGACGCCTTTGACGAGATTGGCGAAGCCGCTCTGCTCGCTGCGCTCGCTGACCGTGCTTCGCGGATTGATCGCCAGCATCGGCGGCTCGCCGCCGAGCACGCGGTCTACCAGCGTCCCCCCGTCATCGGTGAGGCCAGTCCGCACGCGCATCTTGTCGGCGATGCTTTTCACCGCTTCCTGGACCGCATGGAAATAGTCGTCGGCCAGCAGTTCGGCCCGGCAGAAGCGCAGCACGTCGGCATGGACGCCGCGCGTCTCCAGATCGGTGCGCAGTTCCTTCGCCCGGCGCTGCGCTTCCGGCAGCGTCGTCGCCTGTTCGACCGCTTCGATCTTCCCGGCCTCGCTGACCACAAGGCCGGCGAAGGCGAGTGCCTGGTTGAGACTGGCACGCATCGGCTCGTAGCGATGCGGCTCGCGGCTGTATCGCGCAGGACGCATCGCATGGCGGATGAAGCCGAGGATGCGGGTGCGGTCCTGCCGCGCGTTCTGGCTTTCGGCGAAGGCGTTGTAGATGCG
>DAIMKE010000506.1:0-5162 GCA_036721875.1 Bradyrhizobium sp.
TGTTGGATCTCCTGAAATGGCCTGACGACAGTTCCGTCGGTCAGTGCCGGAGATCCCGGAGCCCCCTCCGCTCTCTTTCCATGAAGGAAGCGGCCCCCCGGCATGTGCCGGAGAACCGCTTCACGGTGGCGAGCAGCCGTTCCTGTCAGGAGGAGGTCAGGCGGCCAGCTCGCTCGGCGGCTGATTGTCGTCGTTGGCGACGAAATCCGCGTCGGGACTTTGCGCTTCGTTATCGGCAGGAATTTCCGGCTGGTCGGCAAAGCGCATGACTTCGGGCACCCAGGCGAGCGCCCTCTCCCGAACTTCGACCTCGGTAATGTAGGTCCCCGCGAAGACGCGCTCGGCGCTCATCGCGAGATCGCCCTTTTTCACCGATGCGAAGCGCGAGGACAGTTCCAGGCCGCCGACATCGGTGAGCGCATCGAGAATGACCTGCTTCGAGACACGGTCGAAGTAGTTCGCCGCAGTCGGACGCCACCATTGCGCCATGTCGATGCCGATCGTGCTGCCCAGATGATCCTGGAACGCGATCTGACGTTCGCCTGCCATGTTGAGGCTCGCCTCGAGCGTGCGAGCGACGACGAAGCCGAGCCATGCTGCGCGACTTTCATCAGCGAGTGCCCGAAACATCTTGAAGCGCGACGAAGCGTCTTCGCCAGATCGCCAACTCTCATCGAGACCCGAGCGCAGGTCCGCAAGGGACGCGCTTGCCGGCGCATCCTTCGCTTCGAACCCGACAATCGGACCCGCGGGGACGCCGCCACGCAGGGTCGTGGCCGCGCGTGACCGCCAGTCGTGGGTGTCGGCATCCGCGAGGGTGAAGACCATGATGTCGAGCGAAAGGCCGGGATCCGATGCCACGTGGAGCGCGAGCACGTCACGACGTTGCATCGCAAGTTCGTCGACCAGACGCTTGGAAAGCGCTGCACGGCGTTTGCCATCACTGCCGGCACTCGCAACAACTTCGACGACATCTTCGTCACCAACGACTTCGATGTCGCGTTCGCCGTAGAACACCGGCTGGAGAACCGGTGTGCCGTCGCGCGAGAGAACGAGGATCATTCCGGCATCGGCCTTCAGTTCGGGTGCCAGCTCCGGGGGCTTTGCCCGAATGTCCTGGCATTCGCGCTCGATTGCTTCGATCGTCGCCTCGGCCGCAGCAATTGCTTCTTCGGCGCTGTCTTCGTCCTCAAGAATGGCCGCATGCTCATCGTACGAGGCATCGAGCTCGTCAAGGCGGGCCAATTCGGCGTCAGTCAACGGAGCCGGCTCGGCCGGAAGGCGAATAAGACCTTCGACGAGATCGTGACTGGCATAGGCGTCAAGCGTCGGCCTGACCCAGGCAAGGCCCTGCTCTGCTGCGAGCGACTGGGCGCGTTTCTCCATCTCCTCCGAGGCGAGGGTTTCCAGAAGCGCGACATCAACCCAGGACTCGCTGTCATCGTCGTCGAAGAGTTCGCGTTCGATCCGGCCACCTGCAGCGATATAGGCGTCGCGACCGACAAGACGGGCTCGAGCATCGCTGCCGCGAACCGTGCCGGACAGCACCATGCGCCGGATACTGTCGGCGCTGGGCGCATAATAGCCCGAAGACGCCTGCTCATAGACGCGAGCCTGAATTTCCTGGTCGGAGGTCGCGCCGAACGCTTTCGCAAGATCGAGAGTTATTTCACCGGATGCCAGAGCATCGAAGACGACAGGCGCGAGGGTCGCGAGACGCAAACGGCCTTCTACGAAGCGGACCGTCAGCCCGAAGCGGCGCGCGACATCGTCCGTCGAGGCACCGGCATCAATAAGGGCAGCGAACGCCTGCGCTTCATCGGCTGGGTTCATCGCAAGGCGATGGAAGTTTTCGGCCAGACTCGTTTCGACGGCTATTTCCGCATCGTCCTCAAGCACAAGGCAGGTAACCTCGTAGCCCTTTGGCAGGACTTTCTCTTCGGCAAGCGCCAGCAAGGCGCAACGACGGCGCTCTCCGGCTTCGACCTCGAATTTGCCACGAGCCGCAGGCCGAACGATGAGGTTCTGCAACAACCCATGGGCTGAAATGCTCGCTTTCAGTTCGGAATCCGCGGCTGGGTCACCGTGACGGCGCACATTGCGAGGGGACTGGATCAGCTTGGTTAGCGGGATCGACTTGATCATAGGACATACTCCTGATTGCGAGCCCAAGCACCGACTTTCGACGCTCATTCGGCTCAATCAGAAGCAAGCCCCCTTCCCTCTCTTATGACTCTGGTCGGACCATTCCTTATTCAGCAACATCAAGTCAGGACGAGTTGTGCCTTGGTTGCCGGTACATTCCCTATCGCCGCCCAGCACATGCAATCCACGACTTTTCGACGGGAGTTACGACTGGTTCATTGCTCTCTTTGTGTTCAGAATAGCGGACGATAAACTGATTTGCATCTGGGCGTAGGCGAACCTAGCAACGCACCAGTTCTTTCATAAGATCGACGATCCAGTCGTAATAGCTGGATGGCTTCATCGAATTCCTCACAAGCCTTGCAACGCTCGCGCGGTTGGGGATGGTGGACCGGCGCTGAGATCCAAGACGGGATAAACTCGCGCTTGTCGTGAGCGCTGTATAAGAAGGGTTTGGCAAAAAAATACATCATCACGAGCGACCCTGGCCTCACTCGACGGTTGATTTGGGCTGCCGCGCCCGTAAGTTTCCTCCATGGATAGATCCCCTAACCTCAAGGTATCGAAGTCAAAAACCTACTTCGAACTCCTTATCATCATGAACGTCCTTCTTCTTGCCGCTTCAGCAGCCCTCTTGATCAACCAGTCCGCTCCGGTCGCCGAACCACGCGTCGTCACTGCGCGAGGCGATCTTGGCGCAGATGAACGTGCGACAATCGACCTGTTCCGGAACGCACGCGAGTCCGTCGTCTTCATATCGACGCGGCAGCGGGTGGCCGATTTCTGGACACGCAATGTCTATAGCGTGCCGCGCGGTTCCGGCTCGGGTCTCGTATGGGACGAGGCCGGCCATATTGTCACAAATTTCCATGTCATCGAGGGCGCCTCCGAAGCGCAAATCCAGCTTGCTGACGGTCGCCAGTTTTCCGCCACGCTGGTCGGTGTTAGCCCACAACACGATCTTGCTGTCCTGAAAATAGGCGGTGCGGGCTTCACTGCGCCCGCGCGGGTGCCAATCGGGACAAGCAGCGACCTGCAGGTCGGACAGAATGTTTTCGCAATCGGAAACCCGTTCGGACTGGACTGGACCCTGACCAAGGGCATCGTTTCGGCGCTGGATCGTTCGCTGCCGAATGAGAATGGTCCCGACATCCGGCACCTCATCCAGACCGATGCCGCCATAAATCCCGGTAATTCGGGTGGTCCGCTGCTCGATTCCGCGGGCCGACTGATCGGGATCAATACAGCGATCTATAGTCCTTCCGGGGCATCGGCCGGGATCGGCTTTGCCGTGCCGGTCGATACGGTCATGCGCGTTGTGCCGCAGCTCATTTCCGAGGGGCGCTATACGCGGCCCAGCCTTGGCGTTGAAAGCGATGACGATATAAACGACCGGCTCAAGCGCGCCTCGGGGATCGAAGGGGTTTTCGTCCTGCGGGTGGATCCCGGGTCCTCGGCGGATCGCGCCGGTCTGGTTGCTGCGCAGCGTACGAGGCGCGGTGTCGCTCCTGGAGACATCGTTACCGCTCTGAACGGCAAACCCGTTTCCAGAGTCGGCGATCTGCTCGCCCGGCTAGACGATTTTCGGGTCGGACAAAGCGTCGAACTTACGCTGATGCGCGGCGGCGAAGAGCGAATGGTCAGGCTCGAACTCGAACCGGGAAGCTGATGCACGAAGAAGGGCCGGTCCCATCGGTGAGACCAGCCCTCCTGTCTGCCATTAACCGGCGTTGATCGGGATCGTCTTGCGTCCATGTGCCGCTTCTGCGGTACGCGGAACCGTAACGGTCAGAACACCATTGCGGAAGGCCGCCTCGACCTTGTCCTCATCGATCTGCGAAGGCAGGCCGATGCGACGCTCGAAGCGGCCATAGCTGCGTTCGGAATAGCCGCGTTCCTCGTCGCTGGTTTCGGACTTCTTTTCGCCCCGGATCACCAGTTGGTGATTGTCCAGGCTGATTTCGATGTCCTTTTCCTCCATGCCCGGCAGCTCGGCCGTGACATGGATTTCCTTGTCGTTCTCCGACAGCTCGACCCGCGGCAAGCCAAGGCTGCGCCCGATGGACGGCAGCGAGGGCATGGAAAACCCGCGAAACATGTCGTCGAACAAGCGATTGATATCCCGATGAAGCGACATCACCGGATGATCGACCCGCTCCTCCTGCCGGGGAGCGATGTCCTGGCCCTGGCTTTTCCAGGGAATGAGATCGCGAATAGCCATCTCGACATTCCTCCTATTTTCCGACTGGTTCAGGCAAAGCTTCGTCAAGCGGGGCAGGTGCGGTGGCACCCACCCCGCCGAGGATTTGCCCGATGATTTGGACTTAGGCCGCCTTGTCTTCGGGCAGCTGCGGCGTGTCGTCATTGACATGCTCGCGGCTTCCGATGGCGATTTTGCGCCGCTTGAGCGATTCCGGGACGATCCGCTGGAGCGAAATCGTCAACATGCCGTGCTCGTAATCCGCATCGCGCACTTCGACATAATCGGCCAGCTGGAACCGGCGCTCGAACGCGCGGGCAGCGATACCGCGGTGAGCGAATTCAACACCGTCTTCGTCCTTCTCGATCTTCTGACCGGAGATGACGAGCTGGTTCTGCTGTGAAGTGATGTCGATTTCGTCCGGACGGAAGCCGGCAACCGCCAGAGAGATCCGGTAGCTGTCCTCGCCGGTGCGAACGATGTCGAAGGGTGGGTAGCCATCCTGCGTCTCGGCGCGGAAGCTGTTCTCGAGCGCATCGAAGAGCCGGTCGAAACCGACCGTCGAGCGGCGATAGGGGGTCAAATCAAATGCAGTTCTCATTTCCAAATCCTCCTTGTTGAGCAATCTGGGCATGAGAGGCGCCGGGAACCAAGAGCCGACGCCCTCTGTCCAACCGGCATACCAATGAATTTCGTCGTAGGGGCTGCAACATGTCTTGCCATCTGGTGGTCCTACCTTTGAAAAGTGTCAGGAGAATTCTTGGGTCGTGTCCGTCAATGTGGTGTAAATTCGGTTGTGGCCAGCGGGCAGCATTTT
>DAIMKE010000507.1:0-5143 GCA_036721875.1 Bradyrhizobium sp.
ATAGCATCCAATCCGGCCGCGATGCCGCGGGCGGCGGGCTTATAACATGAGCCTCTCGGTTCGCAGCAAAAAAATGGCCGGTTTTGTGCCCATCCGTCGCACCCGCTGCGACTGGACATCTCACCTCAAAAATGGTCCGCATCGGTCCGATGGCAAGCCCTAAATCCGAGCTGGATCGACGCAAGCTGATGGCTGGTTTGGGCGCGGCCGCGCTGGCGCCGATCTGGCCCGCAACGGCGCTCGCCCAGGGGCGCGCCTCTTCCCCCGCCACCATCACTTCCCTGGCCCTCAAGGCTGCCCAAGAGCGAATCAAGTGGCGTCAGGACGGGCCGGAAACGTCCGTCTGGGGACTCTCCGGGAGCGACCTCTCCTCCAGGCGCGGCGAAACGGCCGAGGTCACCATCGGTAATGGGCTGCAGGTCCCGCTAGCGCTGCATTGGCGGGGCGTAGACGGCAACAACGCCGCCGAACCACTGCTCGCACGGACCCCGCTTGCGGCCGGCGCCAGCGAGACCTTTCGGCTCGCCTTCCGTCACGCCGGTACGTTCCTTTGCGATTCCGGCCTGCTCGGCGACAGCCAGGCCCGGCCGTTGCGCAGCAAGCCGCTGATTGTGCTCGAAAGCGAAAGGGTTCCCGCCGATCGTGACGAGGTGCTCCTGATCGAGGAATGGCGCGTGCGGCCGGACGGCACCGCAATCGCCCCGGGCGTCGAGGCAAAGGATACCAAGCCGCTTTATACCCTTAACGGCCAAACCTCGTTCGAGCTCTCAGCCTACGGCAATCAGCGGCTACGGCTCCGTTTCATCAATGCCTCCCAACGCACTGTCGTGGCAGTCAAATTGGACAACCACGAGGTCCGCGTCATGGCCATCGACGGCCAGCCCGCCGAGCCGTTCCCGGCGCGCAATGGCGCATTGGTCCTTGCCCCCGGGAGCCGCATCGACGCCTTCGTGGACACGGCGGCCGCCACCACGATCATGCTCCATGACGGCAAGGAGGCCCACACGATCGGCAAGCTCACGATCTCGGGCCACCTGGAGCGCCGCGCGCCCCTGATGCCAGCACCGCCGCTACCGTCCAATGGGCTGCCTCTCCAACTCGACCTGAAGAATGCCCAGCGCTTCGACCTGGCGCTCGGCGCCCCTCCCGATTGGATACGTCCAGCAGATTTCAAGGCCTCCGCCCCGCCCGCCTTCCGCGCCAGGGCCGGCCGCGTCGTGGTGCTGGCCCTCACCAACCGCGCCGCCATCGCCACCGTCTTCCACCTCCATGGCCATCACTTCCGGCTGCTGGACCGGCTCGACGACGGCTGGAAACCGTTCTGGCTGGATACGCTCGCCATCGAACCCGGCCAGACCCAGCGCATCGCCTTCCTGGCCGAATACGCCGGCCGCTGGCTGATCGAACAGGTCGCAACCGATTGGGCGGCGCCCCGGCTGATCAGGTGGTACGCTGTCGAATGAGGGAGGAAGTCCGCATGAGCAAGTCAGTCCCCGCCATCCGCAACGTCAAGGCCCGCGGCGTCGTGGTGCCGATCGCCCGCCCCGTCAAAACCGCCTTCACCACCATCGACGCCGCACCGCTGGTGCTGATCGACGTCGAGACCGATCAGGGCGTCACCGGCCGGGCCTACATCTTTGCCTACGCCCGGCTGACGGTTAAGCCGCTGGTGCATCTGATCGAGGAGATCGGACGCGAACTCACGGGCCGGCCGGTCGCACCCTACGACCTGATGGCGACGATGGACGCCAAGTTCCGGCTGCTCAGCTGGCAGGGGCTCGTCGGCATGGCGGTGTCCGGCCTCGACATGGCCTATTGGGATGCGCTCGGCCAGGTCGCGGGGCGTCCACTGGCCGAACTGCTTGGCGGCTCGCCGCGGCCTATCAGTTCCTATGACAGCTACGGCGTGGTCGATCCGACCGCCGACGAAAAGGCGTTGCGGCGCTCGCTCGAACAGGGTTTTCGCGGCATCAAGATCAAGGGCGGCGACGGCGACGTCGCCAACGACGAACGCATGGTCAAGGGCGTGCGCGCCCTGATCGGCCCTGATGTCGCGCTGATGCTGGACTTCAACCAGTCGCTCGATCCCGCTGAAGCGACGCGTCGCATTGCCCGTCTAGCCCCCTATGATCTGCACTGGATCGAGGAGCCGGTGCCGCAGGAAAATCTCTCCGGCCACGCCAAGGTGCGCGAGACCTCGCCGACGCCGATCCAGGCCGGCGAGAACTGGTGGTTTCCGCGCGGCTTTGCCGAAGCGATCGCGGCTGGCGCCAGCGACTTCATCATGCCCGACGTCATGAAGTGCGGCGGCGTCACCGGCTGGCTGCAGGTCGCAGCGCAAGCAGAAGCTGCAAACATCGAGGTGTCGAGCCACCTGTTCGCCGAAACCAGCGCGCATCTGCTGGCGGTCACGCCGACCGCGCATTGGCTCGAATTTCTGGACTTCGCCAGCGTCATCCTCGTGCACCCGACCAAGGTCGTCGATGGCACGGTAACCGCGCGAGGACCCGGGCTTGGCATGGAGTGGGACGAAGCGGCGGTGACGAAATATCTGGTGACATAATTGTAGGATGGGTAGAGCGCAGCGAAACCCATCAATCCCCTCTACCCATCCTACGAAACTAATACTCGATCCCGAACTCGTCGTAGAGCCGGCGGAACACCGCGGGCAGCACTTCCGGCAGATCTTCCGCGATCAGGCCGGGGCCGGCCTCGCGCGCGGCTTCGCCGTGCATCCACACGCCGATGCAGGCGGCCTCGTAGGCCGCTACACCTTGCGCCAGAACGCCCCCGATGATTCCGGCGAGCACATCGCCGGCGCCGGCTGTGGCGAGCCATGGCGGCGCGTTGGACGCGATGCTGGCGCGACCGTCCGGCGACGCCACCACCGTATCCGGTCCCTTCAACAGCACGACGGCCCCACAACGCTCGGCGGCGTCGCGCACCCGCTCCAGTTTCGAGCGGCCGGGATGCTTGTTGCTGCTATCGCTGAACAGGCGTGGAAACTCGCCCTCATGCGGCGTCAGCACCACCTGCGGATCATGGCTCGCCTTGATCGATTCAAACAGCCGCTCGGGCGCCTCGGCAAAACTCGTCAGCGCGTCGGCATCGAGCACGAGGGCACGTTGCGCCGACAGCGCGGTGTGGACGAGATCGCGCGTGCGCGCGCCGACGCCCACGCCCGGTCCTATCACCACGGAATTGAGCCGCCTGTCGTCGAGCAGTTCGGCAAACTGGATGACGTTGTCGACCGCGCGCACCATCACCGCCGTCAGCGCCGACGCGTTGACGGCCAGCGCATCTCGTGGCGACGCCACCGTGACCAGCCCCGCCCCTGCCCGCAGCGCGCCGCGTGCAGCCAGCCGCGCAGCACCGGTGGATGCGAGTTCGCCGGACACCACGACAGCGTGGCCGCGGGCATATTTATGGCCATCGATATCAGGCACGGGGAAGGATTTCTGCCAGCTCTGCAGCACGTTCTCCGACGTCTGCGGGCCGATCTCGACGAGCACGCCCGGATCGATACCGATGTCGGCGACGCGCACGCGACCGCAGTGCTTGCGTCCCGGCATCAACAGATGCGCCGGCTTGCGGCGGAAGAACGTCACGGTTTCCACGGCGTTGATTGCAGCCCCCATCACCGCGCCCGTCGTACCGTTGATCCCGCTCGGCAGGTCGACGGCGAGCACCGGCGCGCAGTTGGCATTGATCGCCTCGATCATCTCGAGCGGATCGCCCTTCACCGGACGATTGAGCCCGGCGCCGAACAGCGCGTCGATAATCAGCGCCGGCTTGCCGATCGCCTGCGGGTTGAACGGCAGCACCGGATACTTCCAGCCGCGTGCAGCGAGCGCCGCGTCGCCCTGCAGGCTTTCGCGCTCGCACAACAGGACGACCGACACCTCGCGGCCCCGCGCCGCAAGCTCGGCCGCCGCCACAAAACCATCGCCGCCATTGTTGCCGCGGCCGGCCACCACCACGATCGGTCCGTCCTCGACGAGATCCATCGCAGCTTCGGCCACGGCCTGCCCCGCACTCATCATCAGCGCGAAGCCGGGCGTGCCGGCTGCGATCGTCAACCGATCGGCGCGCTCCATTTCACTGGTGGTCAAAACTTCCATTGCTGAATCCTCAGTCCACCCGCCTTTTACAAAGGCACATTCCGTGGTGCGAGCGGTACGCTTGAGTTAAACTGCATACGAATTGACCTGTTTGCCTATTTGTTGTGCTACGCTATCATGAGGCGTTCGCGTCGACCTCTTCCACTTGCCTGTTAAAAGTCTGATAACGTTCCGAAATCAGACGCATTAACAACTTGGCATAGACCCTGCTTTTGAGGAAGTCGGTTAGCTGACCGCGGCTCAGAATCGTCGCAGCCCCGCGGCAATAATGGGCATTCCGGTATTTCCGGAAGCAAGGATCAAACCAGACGGCGCCTCGCGCGACATCGAACGTAGTTGTAATTCGGATATGCCTGGGAGGCGCTCAGTGAAGAAGATCGAAGCCATCATCAAGCCATTCAAGCTCGACGAGGTAAAGGAAGCGCTTCAGGAAGTCGGATTGCAGGGCATCACCGTCACGGAAGCCAAGGGCTTCGGCCGGCAGAAGGGACACGCCGAACTCTATCGCGGCGCGGAATACATCGTCGACTTCCTGCCCAAGGTAAAAATCGAGATCGTGATCGGGGACGAACTGGTCGAGAAGGCGATCGACGCGATCCGGCGCGCCGCCCAGACCGGGCGCATCGGCGACGGCAAGATTTTCGTCTCCAACATCGAGGAAGCGATCCGGATCAGAACCGGAGAATCCGGGCTGGACGCCATCTAACGGGCTGGACGCTCTCCAAGCCGGGTGCTATCCGAATTTTGCGACTGAAGAACAGGAAAAGGGCTGCTTCGGCAGCCTGATTTCGTTCGCGATTGTCTCATCGGACCGTTCGCGAAATGTCGTGCCGTCTAGAGCGTTTTCGAGCGAAGTGGAAACCGGTTCGCATCAAGAGACCGCGTCAGAACAAAAGACTGGAGCCAGGCGCTGATGCGATCAGGGCCAGCATGGCTCCAGGATCCTGGAAACCGACCCGTTAGTAGCCAAAAGGGGTATTCATGAAGACCGCCAAAGACGTCCTGAAATCGATCAAGGACAA
>DAIMKE010000508.1:0-424 GCA_036721875.1 Bradyrhizobium sp.
GAGCTGGATTGCTTCGTCGCTGCGCTCCTCGCAACGACGACCGAAGGCAAAGCTGGCCATCACCCGGGCAAATTAAACCGCCGCCTTGAACCGGCTACGCGGCCGCCAGGTCCATCCGCCGGCAGAAGCACGATGCCTTGATCGGAATTTCCGCGCGCGCCTGCGCCAGATCGAGCCGCTGCCTGATCAGCGCCGCCTCGGTCTTTTCGCCGCGGCGGACGAGGCATTCATGCAGGCCATGCAGCGACCAGAGATTATCGGGATGCTGGCAGGCCCGGCTCAGCTTGCCGTCGAGGCCGAGATCGGAGCGGTATACCGCCTCGGCTTCGTCGATCCGCCCCTGTTCGAGCAGCAGCGCGCCGAGCGCGTGGCGGGTCGGCTGCATCCATCCCCACGGCTCGTCATAGGGCAGGCTGTCGCTCAG
>DAIMKE010000508.1:434-5138 GCA_036721875.1 Bradyrhizobium sp.
CACCGAGTCCGCTCCCTCGCCGCAGCCGAGGTCGAGTGCTCGACCGACTTGCGCAAATGCGCGAAGGCCGTGTCATGGTTGCCCTTCCGATATTCAAGTTCGCCGTTCAGCATGGCTTCGGCGACCCCGAGCAGATTGACCATCTTGTTGTTGTGGACGCGGCGACTTTCGGGAACGCGGGTTTTCGCCACCATGAACGCCGCCTTCTCCTTCTCGGCCTCGGCGACATTGCCGAGCGCCGAATGCGCGACCGCCTTGGCGTAGTGGATCATGGCGACGTTGGAGCAATAAAGCTCTTTGTCCTTCGGTAGCTGCTGCGCGATGATTTCGTGCCATTTGCCGAAACGCACGAGGACGTGCTGCTTCATCGTCAGATAGCCTTCGAGAAAATCCGCCATCGGCGGCGATGGAAGACGCAGCACCGGCTCGGGGATCGTCGCGATCAGTTCCTCGGCCGCAGCGATGGCGGGCGTGTACTGGCCGAGGAACATGGCGCCGTAGATCGCAAAGTGGAAGTTGTGAATGACGTAGACGAGGTAGACACCCGGATCGTCCGAATAGGCGAGGAATCTGCGATCGGTCGCCAGCGCCTTTTGATTGTAGACAAGGACGTCCCTGTAGTGCCCGCACAGCACGTCGAGATGCGTCGGCATATGGATGAGGTGGCCGGAGTCCGGGACGAGGTCGCGTAAGCGGTCGCCGGCCCGCAATGCGCGCTGCGGAAAAGGCGACATCTCCATCAGGTGGACATAGAGGTGCAGGAGCCCCGGGTGATCCCATGCTGCTGGAATTCGCTCCAGCGCGTATTCCAGCACGGCCCTGCATTCCTCGGTGCCGGCGCCCTCGGCCGGCTTGCCGGAAGGCAGGTCCCACATCTGCCACGGCGTTTCGTTCATGATTGATTCGGCCAACACCGCGCGGACCTCGAGATCGTCGGGATAGGCCGCGAAGATTTTTCGCATTTCGGCGGTGTAGGCCTTGTCCCAGGGCGACATGTCGTCGATCGCCTCGCGTTGCGGATAGCGCGCGGTCAGCGCCTTGATCATCGCCTGCTCGACCGGACTTGCCTTGCCGGCATGCGCGAGTGCCGTCTGCATGGCGTCCCAGGATGCCGACAGCGCCATCTGCCGGCCAATCGGGTCGTAGCGAACCCAGGGCAGGTTGTAGTTGGGGCCCGAGGCGTAGCTGATGCCCCAGTGCGCCATGGCGCACTCGCCGTCGTGGCCAAGTGCCTTCTGAAAGCACTTGATCGCTTCGTAATGGTTGAAGCCGAACAGCCAGTTGAGGCCCCGGTCGAACCAGGTCTGCGCGTCCTGCGATGAGGTGGTGATTTTGCGGCTGTACGGCCCGAGATCAAAATAGGTCATCATCCTGTCTCCTTTGCCGCTTGTTGTTTCTGTGTTGCTTGCAGTTTAGCACAAGGCCGCGTCACGTGCCCGATGTGTAGGATGGGTAGAGCGAAGCGAAACCCATCAATTTTGTTCGGCGGATGAAAATGATGGGTTTCGCCGCGCTCTACCCATCCTGCGGTTTTTGCACCACTTTTCGCTGGAACGCCGACAGCACCGCCCCGAGCGCCAGCATTGCCGCCGAGACATTCAGCGCAAACGACAGGCTGCCCATCGCGTCCGTGATCGCGCCGACCACGATCGGCCCGAGCGTCTGGCCGATCCCGAATGAGATCGTCATCGCCGCAATTGCAGTCGGCCAGGCCTGCGGCGGATAGTTGAAGCGGACGAAGGCGGTGGTGGAGCCGACCACGGCGAAGAAGGCGACGCCGAACACCAGCGCCGACAGCGCCAACAGCCACACCGAGTGGCCGAAGATCGGCATCGCCGCGCCGATCGCGTTGACGCCGAGAATGATCGTGGTGGCGAGGCCGCCGCTGTCGAGCGCCAGCACGCGGCGCCACACCCATGGTGTGACGAAAGCGCTGAGGCCGATCAGGATCCAGAAAGCGCTCTGTGCTGCGGCGCCGCCGCCGGCATCGCGCACATAGGCGATCATGAAGGTCATGTAGGCGATGTAGCCGGCGCCGAACAGGAAGTAGCCGGCGAGATAGATCAGGACCGGCGCGACCGCGAATTTCGCCGTTGCCGCCTGGGCGGTCATGGGGTCGGCATGGAGCGGCGCGAGCAGGACAGGGACCGTCATGATGATCGCCAACGCCGTCATCGCCCACCAGACGATCCACCACGAACCCGGGCCGAACCACTGCAGGACGAACGGCGCCACCAGTCCCGACGACAGGATGCCGATGCCGGGCCCGGCATAGAACAGGCTGAGCAGGAAGTTCGCCCGTTCGGGGCGGGACTGCGCGATCGTTGCCGCCAGCGCCCCGCCGCCGACGACGCCGGCCGCAGCGCCGACGCCCGCCAGCAGCCGCCGCGAAACTCAGGACGTAGAAATTTCCGGAAGCCGCGCACAGCGCCAGCGACAGCACGCAGGCCAGCGTGCCCCAGCGCACCGAGGCCACAAGCCCGAAACGCGCGATCATGCGCGAGGCGAGCAGGGCGCCCACGAGATAGCCGGCCGCGTTGATCGTGTTCATGAAACCGGCCGCGGAGTACGACCAGACCAGCGTGTCGCGCATATCGGGCAGCACGAGCGCATAGGCAAAGCGGCCGATGCCGAGGCCGACCGTCGGGGCCAGCGACAGCATCAGGATCAGCCGCGCGGGATGCGGGTAGCGTTGGGCAGTGTCTGGGGATCGCACTGAAAACTCCGGCAGTCTTCATTCTGGCAGGCGGAGGCCTGCTTGCACAGGCGCTCATGCGCAACGGTGTCTTGCCGATCCCGCAACGGGATCAGGCGACCAGCACCAGGGCGACGCCGAGCACTGTCAGCGCGGTCCCGACCAGGATGCGTGCGGTGATGTCGATATGCTTGAGCAGCATCGCGCTCAGCCCCACCGTGACCAGCGGATAGATGGCGGCCAGCGGCGCCACCAGCGTGATCGGGCCGTTGCGAACGGCGATGAACAGGCTGAGCGCGCTGAGCCCGTTGCTGATTCCGGTCATCGCGAACCAGAAAATGCCCGCCCGCGGCGCCTGCACGATAAAGCTGCCCTTGCGGATGCGTTGCACCGTCAGCACCACCAGCGAAGACATCACGTAGCCGATCAGGCAGGCCCAGAGCGGGCTTGGCCAGACCTCGAGCCCGAGTTTCATGATCGGCGGCGTTGCGCCCCGCACCAGCGCGCTGCAGAGCGGCAGCAGCAGCGCCCAGTTTCGCCAGTGCCCGAGGTCGCGCGGCCGGGTCACGGTGATCATGGCCGCACCCGCAACCGCCACCACGAGGCCGAGCAGTTGCGCAGGATGCAGCGGCTCCTGCAGCAGGACCACCGCCACCGACACCGAAAACAGCGGCGCGAGGTTGCCGAGCGTCGAGGTGATGACCGGCCCGAGCGCTCGGTTGGAGGCAAAGGTCAGGAGCGTCAGCGCTGCCGGGAAGAACAGGCCGATCGCCATGAAGACCGGCAGAGCGCGCCAGACCACCGGCTCGCCCTGCAGGATCAGCGGCGACAGCAGCAGGAACAGAACTGTGAAGGTCGGAACGCTGATCGCGGCCCCCGACAGCGGCTCGACCGTCCGCAGGCCCAATTGTGCCAGCACGACCCCGGCGCCGAGGAAGAAGGCCGAAGCAAAGGCGAAGACGATGGCTGTGGTCATGAGTCCGTCTTGTTGCCTTCTTGGCGGGCCGCGGGTTGCGCGTTGCGGCCAGTTTTGCCGTGTCTGCGATGCCTTGCCAATCCGCCTCCGGCGTTTTAGCACTCGGCCCGGAATTCACTTTTGCCGTCATGCCCGGCCTTGTGCCGGGCATCCACGTCTAGCTGCCAACGCAAACAAAGACGTGGATGGCCGGGACAAGCCCGGCCCTGACGAATTGGAGGTAACGGACCATGGCGACCCATAAACTGCTGCTTCTCCCCGGCGACGGTATCGGCCCCGAAGTGATGGGCGAGGTGCAGCGCCTGATCGACTGGCTGAACAAGCAGGGCATCGCGTCGTTCGAGACCGAGCAGGGCCTGGTCGGCGGCTCAGCCTATGACGCGCACAAGGTGTCGATCTCGGAAGCCGACATGGACAAGGCCAAGGCGGCCGACGCCATCATCTTCGGCGCCGTCGGCGGCCCGAAATGGGATAGCGTACCCTACGAGGTGCGGCCGGAAGCCGGCCTGGCTGCGGTTGCGCAAGGATCTCGGCCTGTTCGCCAATCTGCGGCCTGCGGTGTGCTATCCGGCACTGGCGGACGCTTCCAGCCTGAAGCGCGAGGCGGTGGAAGGCCTCGACATCATGATCGTGCGCGAACTCACCGGCGGCGTCTATTTCGGCGAGCCGAAGACCATCACCGATCTCGGCAACGGCCAGAAGCGCGCCATCGACACGCAAGTTTACGACACCTACGAGATCGAGCGCATCGGCCGCGTCGCCTTCGATCTGGCGCGCAAGCGCCGCAACAAGGTGACCTCGATGGAAAAGCGCAACGTCATGAAGTCGGGCGTGCTTTGGAACGAAGTCATGACGGCGGTGCATGCGCGCGAATACAAGGACGTGACGCTGGAGCATCAGCTCGCCGATTCCGGCGGCATGATGCTGGTGAAAGCGCCGAAGCAGTTCGACGTCATCGTGACCGATAACCTGTTCGGCGACATGCTGTCCGATATCGCGGCGATGCTGACCGGCTCGCTCGGCATGCTGCCTT
>DAIMKE010000509.1:0-5132 GCA_036721875.1 Bradyrhizobium sp.
CGCGAAGCGGCGTTGCGGCCGATCACGGCAAAGCTGCTGTATATCGAGCAGCCGATGCCGCGCGACGTCACCTGGCAGGCGCCGCTTGGCGCGCTGGCGCGGCGCGATTTCATCGTTGACGAGGCGGATGACTCCTACGATGCGTTCCCGCTGGCGCGGGCACTCGGCTATCGCGGCATTTCCTCGAAATCCTGCAAGGGCATCTACAAGTCGGTGATCAACGCGGCACGCGCGGCGAAATGGAGCGCGGGCGGCGAGAAATGCTTCATTGCCGGCGAGGACCTGACCTGCCAGGCGGGGCTGGCCGTGCAGCAGGATCTCGCGCTCGGCGCGCTGCTCGGTGTCACCCATGCCGAGCGCAATGGTCACCATTATGTCGACGGCTTTGGCGAAACGCCGGCCGCCGAGGCGGAAGCATTTTTATCAGCGCATCCCGATCTCTATGCCCGCGCCGGCGAAAAAGTTCGGCTCGCGATCCATGACGGCGATCTCCTGACGGGATCGCTGACGACAGCGGGCTTTGCCACGTCAGTCCATCCGGACTGGTCCACGATGCAGCCGCTGGCGCAGCCGGCGCCACGAATATCCCCGGAGAAAGCAGTATGACGACCAAACGCCTCGGCCTGATCATGAACGGCGTGACCGGCCGGATGGGCCTCAACCAGCACCTGATCCGCTCCATCATCGCGATCCGCGACCAGGGCGGCGTGGTGCTTGCGAACGGCGACCGCATGTTGCCCGATCCGATCCTGATCGGTCGCGACGCCGACAAGGTCGAGCGCCTCGCCAGGCGCTTCAACGTCGAGCGCTGGTCGACCGATCTCGACAAGGCGCTGGCCAACAAGGACGACACCATCTTCTTCGATGCCGCGACCACGCAGGCGCGGCCCTCGCTGCTGACCAAGGCGATCAACGCCGGCAAGCATGTCTATTGCGAAAAGCCGATCGCGACCAATCTGGACGAGGCGCTGGCGGTGCTGAAGCTCGCCAACGCCAGGGGCGTCAAGCATGGTACGGTGCAGGACAAGTTGTTCCTGCCGGGCCTGAAGAAGCTCGCGTTCCTGCGCGACTCCGGCTTCTTCGGCCGTATGCTCTCGGTGCGCGGCGAGTTCGGCTACTGGGTGTTCGAGGGCGGCTGGCAGGAAGCCCAGCGGCCGTCATGGAACTACCGCAGCGAGGATGGCGGCGGCATTATTCTCGACATGGTCTGTCACTGGCGCTACGTGCTCGACAATCTGTTCGGCGAGGTCGAGAGCATCTCCTGCTTCGGCACGACTGATATTCCGGAGCGTTACGACGAGAAGGGCAGGAAATACACGGCGACCGCCGATGACTCCGCCTACGCCACCTTCCGCCTCAAGGGCGGCGTGATCGCGCACATCAACATGAGCTGGGTGACGCGGGTCTATCGCGACGACCTCGTGACCTTCCAGGTCGACGGCACCCACGGCTCGGCGGTGGCGGGCCTGACCGATTGCGTGATCCAGGCGCGTCAGGCCACGCCCCGGCCGGTGTGGAATCCGGACGAAAAGCGTACCCACGATTTCTACGCCGACTGGCAGAAAGTTCCTGACAACGTCGTCTATGACAACGGCTTCAAGGAACAGTGGGAAATGTACATTCGCCATGTATGCGAGGACGCGCCGTATAGATACACGCTGCTGGAAGGCGCCAAGGGCGTGCAACTCGCCGAATGCGCGCTGCAGAGCTGGCGCGAACGGCGATGGATCGACGTCGCTCCGATCAAGGTCTGAGGAGGCATCATCATGAACAAACCCGTCCTGCCGATGTCATCGCTGTCCGTGAGGCTGCCGACGGCGGATCGTTCGATCGAAACCTATCGCCTTGCAGCATCGCGGACGTATCCGGCGAAGCTCGACGGAACGCTGAACCGCGTGGCGTTTTCGGCGGCGCATGTGGTGGCCGATCCGTTTGCCGAGGGCGATCCCTGGCTCACCGCCGCGATCGATTGGGACCGGACCATTGCGTTCCGCGAACATGTCTGGGACCTCGGCCTCGGCGTCGCCGAGGCGATGGATACCGCGCAGCGCGGCATGGGCCTGGACTGGCCGACCTCGCTGGAACTGATCCAGCGCTCGGTGAAGGCAGCAAGGGCGCGCGGCGACGCGCTCGTGTTTTCCGGCGCGGGCACCGATCACCTTGCGGCCGAAGATGCAAAGTCCATTGAGGATGTCATCCGCGCGTACGAAGAGCAGATCGCGGCGGTGGAGAAGGCCGGCGGCCGCATCATCCTGATGGCCTCGCGCGCGCTGGCGAAGCTCGGCCGCAGCGCTGACGATTACACAAAGGTCTATGACCGCGTGCTGGGCCAGGTTCGCGAGCCCGTGATCATTCACTGGCTCGGCGACATGTTCGACCCGGCGCTGGCGGGATATTGGGGCACCAAAGATCTCGACAAGGCGATGGATACGGCCGTCGCCATCATCAATGCCAACGCGGCCAAGGTCGATGGCGTAAAGGTTTCGCTGCTCGACAAGAAGCGCGAGATCGACATGCGCCGCCGTCTCGACCCCAGGGTGAAGATGTATACCGGCGACGATTTCAATTATGCCGAACTGATCGCGGGTGACGATCAGGGCTTTTCGCACGCGCTGCTCGGCATCTTCGACGCCATCGCACCGGCGGCCTCCTATGCGCTGTCGCGGCTGGCTGCAGGCGACGAGGCCGGTTTCCATGACGTGCTCGGGCCGACCGTGCCGCTCTCGCGCCACATCTTCAGGGCGCCGACGCGGTTCTACAAGACCGGCATCGTGTTCATGGCTTACCTCAACGGCCACCAGGATCATTTCACGATGGTCGGCGGCCAGGAGAGCACGCGCTCGACGCTGCATCTGGCCGAGATGTTTCGATTGGCCGACAAGGCCGGTCTTCTCGCCAACCCCGAGCTTGCGACGCGGCGCATGAAGGCCGTGCTTGCTGTGCGCGGCATTGAGGCCTGATGCGCGATTTTTCTTCCGACCATCGCTGGCTGTCGCTGAATACGGCAACGGTCCGCAAGCAGGGCGATCTTGCAGCCATCATCGAGGCTTTGCGCGCGGCATGGTATCCGCGCCATCGACCCGTGGCGCGACCAGGTTGCTACCATCGGCCTCGAACGCGCGGTGCGGGCCGTCCGCGATGCCGGGCTTGAACTGTCCGGCTACTGCCGTGGCGGCATGTTCACGTCGGACGCCGGACGCCGCACGGAGGTCCGCGACGACAACCGCCGTGCGGTCGACGAGGCCAAGGCGCTGGGCGCGTCGTGCGTGGTGCTGGTCGCCGGCGGTCTGCCGCAATATTCGCGTCCGGGAAGTGCTGTTTCAAAGGACATCGTGCAGGCGCGGACGCAGGTCGACGACGCCATCGCTGAAATGTTGGAATATGCGCAAACAGCCAATATGCCGCTCGCGATCGAGCCGCTGCATCCGGCCTATGCTGCCGATCGCGCCTGCGTGAACACGACGAAGCAGGCGCTGGATATCTGCGACAAGCTCGATCCGCAGCGCACCGGTGCGATCGGCGTTGCGCTCGACGTCTATCACATCTGGTGGGATCCGGAGTTGATGCCGCAGATCGCACGTGCGGGAAAAGATCGCCTGCTGGCGTTTCACGTCTGCGACTGGCTGGTGCCGACCAGGGACATCCTCAATGATCGCGGCATGATGGGTGACGGCGTCATCGACATCAGATCCGTGCGATCGGCCGTCGAAGCGCAGGGATTTGCCGGCTATTCCGAGATCGAAATTTTTTCCAACCACTGGTGGGACAAGCCGGTCGACGATGTCATCCGGATTTGCATCGAGCGGCACCGGACGGTTGTGTAAAAGACTATCGGCGAGACGCGCGCTCGCTGTGTCAATGATGGACGATGCTGTCTCGTATCTGCACCGCCGCGCGTGATTGCTCGCATGATGTCGCGAGACGCGATAGTTCGCCGGTTCCAGATTTAACCTTTTTCGCGGCTATTCAGCTTAACAAAGGGTTACCGTTGCGCCTGCATATTTACGGGCGTTAGCTGTTTCGCACGGAGAATGTCTCCGCAGCGATGAGCGTCAACATGAAAATCATTTACGCAATTGCCGTTCTTGCCCTCGCGTCGACATCGGCGCAGGCATGGCAGGTCGTGGAGCGATGCACCTTCAGCAAGTTCTTCGGCAGGGTTTGCACGACGACCTATCTCGACGATCCGCCGCGTGACCTCGCGCAGGAAAAGGAAGACGAGAAGGCCCGGCGCGCCAGCATCGAGAAGTGGGAAGCGTTCTGCAAACCGCAGCGCACCTACGACAGCGAAGGCGTTGTGCGCCTGGTTTACGCCAAGAAGGGCTGCGAGTTCGGCCGCAGCGAGTGAATTCGCTGCGCCGATTGTCTAAATTTTTAAGCATATAATTGCAGCGCGGTTAGCCACGCCGCTTTACGCAGCCTCAATGCTTGCCGGGCCATTGTTTCCGGCGGCATTCATTCCAAAGAGGCTGTTGAAATGCGTATCCTCATCGCGATCTCGATCGTCTTCGCGTCAGTCTCGTCGGCATCCGCGCAGTTCGCGATGGATCACGGCAATGCGGCGGCTGCCGCGCAGGCCGCGAGGGCCGAGCGGATGTACCAGAGCGCCAAGGCTGCAGCGATCGCCGGCGGCGGCCCGTTGCTTCCCAGTCAGCAGACCAATTTCGCCGTCGGCGGCCGCGCGACGATAAAGGTCCTGCAGCGGACAGCGGAAGAGAGAAAGGCCGACGAAGTCGAGGAGGTCGCCTGGCGCGAACGCTGCAAGCCGTCGGTGGTCGAGGATCGCGAGGGAATTCGCCGGGTGAAATACGCGGAACGGGACTGCGATCTTTCCCGGTTCAACACTGCCGGCAACTAGATTCAGCCGACCTCGCACGGCACGCTCAAAAATCCCCTGAAGCGAACCCGGCCGCCGCGCACCGGCGCACCGCTGAGCGCGTAGGTCGGAAACCGCGCCAGAAAACGCGAGATCGCGATCGCGCCTTCGAGCCGCGCCAGCGCCATCCCGGCGCATTGATGCGCGCCGGTGCCGAAGGCGAGATGGCGGTTCGGCGTGCGGCCGACATCGAGACGTTCCGGATCGGGGAATTGCGCGGGGTCGCGATTGGCGGCGCCGATGCACAGCGTCAGCG
>DAIMKE010000510.1:0-4826 GCA_036721875.1 Bradyrhizobium sp.
GCCAACATCGTCTATTACCCGCGCTACTTCGCGATGTTCGACGATTCGACCTCGATCATGTTCGAAGCGGCCGGTTACTCCAAGCAGGATATCGTGCACAAATACGGCCTGGTCGGCATCCCCATGGTGGACACGCGGGCGAAATTCCACATCCCGTCCACCCATGGCGACTGGATCAGGATCGAGAGCCGGATCGAGGGTTTCAAAAGATCCAGCTTCGAGGTGCTCCATAACGTGTTCAAGGGCGAGCGGCTGGCGATCGAGGCCTTCGAGACAAGGGTGCTGGTCGGCCGCCATCCGGACGATCCCGAACGGCTGAAGTCGGCGCCGATGCCGCCGGAGATCATCGAGCGGTTCATGCGGGGCTGACTCGCATCCCCGGGGCTGACTCAGTCCCCGGCATGACCTAAAGAAGGGGCTGAATTGAGCGTACGTTTTTGCTTAAGACCATAAATATAAATCAAGGGAGGAATCGATGAAGAAGGCTTTTCTGTCCGCCGCGGCGGTCATGGCGGGGCTCGCTCTGGCGGGGTCTCCGGCCATGGCGCAGTCCAACGAGATCGTGATCGGCATCACCGTCACCACGACGGGACCAGCGGCAGCGCTCGGCATTCCCGAACGCAACTCGCTCGATTTCGTGCCGAAGGAAATCGGCGGCGTCCCGCTCAAGCTCATCGTGCTCGATGACGGCGGCGATCCGACCACGGCTACCACCAACGCCCGGCGGTTCGTGACCGAGTCCAAGGCCGACATCATCATGGGCTCCTCGACGACGCCCCCGACCGTTGCGGTCTCCACCGTCGCCAACGAGGCGGGCATTCCGCATTTCGGTCTGGCGCCGTTCCCGATCAACGAGGCGCGCGCGAAGTGGTCGGTCGCCATGCCGCAGCCGATCCCGATCATGGGCAAGGTGCTGTACGAGCACATGAAGGCGCACGGCATCAAGACCGTCGGCTATATCGGCTACTCCGATTCCTACGGCGACCTCTGGATGAACGACTTCAAGACCCAGGCCATCCCGATGGGATTGAGCGTGGCGACCGAAGAGCGTTTCGCCCGTCCGGATACGTCGGTCGCGGGCCAGGTGTTGAAGATCGTTGCCGCCAACCCCGACGCCGTCCTCGTCGGCGCTTCCGGGACCGCCGCGGCGCTGCCGCAGACCACGCTGCGCGAGCGTGGCTACAAGGGCCTGATCTACCAGACCCACGGCGCCGCCAGCATGGACTTCATCCGCATCGCCGGCCCGTCGGCCGAGGGCGTGATCATGGCGTCGGGTCCGGTGATGTCGCCGGAATCGCAGCCGGACAGCGCGCTGACCAAGAAGCCCGGGCTTGCGCTCAATACGGCGTATGAAGCCAAGTACGGCGCCAACAGCCGCAGCCAGTTCGCCGGCCACTCCTACGACGCCTTCGAGGTGCTCAAGCGCGTGGTGCCGGTGGCACTGAAGAAGGCGAAGCCCGGTACGCCGGAATTCCGCGAGGCCATCCGTCAGGCGCTGATGACCGAGAAGGACATCGCCGCCAGCCAGGGCGTCTACAATTTCACCGAAAAGGATCGCTACGGCCTCGACGACCGCTCACGCATCATCCTGACCGTGAAGGACGGCAAATACGTCCCGGCGAAGTGAGGGGTAACACCGCTCAACTCTCGGGATGAGATCCAACAGATGGAGCGGTGGGCTCGGCGCGAACCGTGCCTTGCCCACCCTCGAGGAGAGTCTAATCGGACGCCCCGGATTTCAGATACGAGGCAATTCGCTCCGACTGAACGACGGCGTCGGAAAAAGCAGCAAATCCGGCGACATCGCGCGGAGGCGAGGCCAATCCGGTTCCTTTGACGTTGCCTGAGCGCGGCGCCCATACCTCGCGGGTCTCGAGGACGTAAACACCGTAGACGGCCTGCAATCCTGCCAGGTCGTGGCTGATGAACTCCTGCTGGATCGAGTAGGCGGAAAGTGCGGCATTGGTGACAATCGATGCCTCGATCAGTGCCTGCCGGTAGCCCGGATTGTGTGTGACATCGGGGCCGAACGCCGAAAGCAGCCTGCTTGCCGCGGCCTGAACGACGATGAGCGAGCGGTCGAGAATATTTCGAATTGAATGCTGTGCAGCAATCGCCAGGTAGTCGCCCGGGTTGAGAAACACATCGACGGCCGTGGTGAGCGCACCACATCCGCTGTGCCCGAGCACGACAATCAGCTTCAACGTTCCGCCCAGGTGATCCACGGCGTATTTCAGGCTGCCCAGCACCTCCATCCCAAGGCCGTTCCCCGCCACGCGGATAACGAAAAGATCGTTCGGTCCCTCGTTGAAAATGAGTTCGATGGGCACGCGGGCATCCGAACAGCCGAGCACTGCCGCAAATGGTCGCTGCTTGGGTATCCCTGCGGCGTCCGAATCCAGGCCCAGATCCCGCGGGTCGACCGGGATGATCTGCTGTATTCCGCTTTCATTCCTGACATGATCGAGCAGCGCAGCGAAATCGCCGTTGCCGCCATTCAGTCTCCGCAGGGCTGCATCGCTATCCATTGGTAGAGGCCGCGCGGCAGTATCGCGCGCCTCATACCGGTAGATGATGTCGACCGTTTTCAGATCCGCCTCCGCTACCATTACCAGCCGTTCAGCGGCCCTGCAGCCGGCATGTTTGCGGCCCCAGACTTGATGGCGCCGCGACGGCCGACTTGATCTAGATCAATGGAGGCCCGCGGAAGTCCAGCGCCTCATTGGATTGTTCATGAGATTATTCCCGGCTCGATTCCGGGCCTTGTATCGCGGCGCTCACTTTTTCAGGGTAAAGGCATGATGAGCTGGAGCAGGCGTTACGGTATCAGAAATTATCTCAAATCGTCGCTCTGGCTGGTTCCGTTCGTGGCAGTTCCGCTCGAGCTCGTCATAGCCAGAGTTCTGCACCGGTTCGATGCATGGCTGGGATGGAGCTGGCTGGGCTTCACGCAAAGCGGCGCGCGGGCATTGCTCGAAGCGTTTGCAACAATCACTCTCTCCTTCGTTGTATTCACCTTCGGCTCCCTGCTGATAGCGATTCAGGTTGCCAGCGCACAACTGACCCCGCGACTGATCGCAACGACGCTCTTGCGCAATCGCGTCGTCAAATACACGGTCGGACTCTTCATATTTACATTGATGTTTGTGCTCAGTGCCCAGAACCTCATGGGTAACGAGGTCCATCAGCTGGTGATGCTGGTGGCGATGCTGTTCGGCATTTTTTCGCTTGCTGCGTTCTTCCACCTGATCGACTACGCCTCGCGGTTGCTGCGCCCGATCAGCCTTCTGGCCCATGTCGGCGCCGCCGGGATAGCCGTGACCGAAAGCGTCTACCCCGTCCTGGCTAACGGTGTCGATGTCGAGGAAGGTGAAGCGGTCAATCTCGGCCCCCCGGGCCGGGTGATCCGGCACCGGGGGGAGTCGGCCATTGTGGTGGCGGTCGATCTCGAAGCGCTCAGGGCGCAGGCTGAGCGATCGAAAGGAATTATCGAGTTCGTCCCGCAGATTGGCGATTTCGTCGCGAACGACGATCCCCTGTTCAACCTGTACAGCGGGGCCTGCTCGCTCGACGAGAATGCGTTAAGTTCAAGGGTCGCGTTCGGATCGGAGCGCGCGATGGATCAGGATCCAACCTTTGCATTTCGCATCGTCGCCGACGTTGCGCTGAAGGCGCTCTCGCCGGCAATCAACGATCCCACCACGGCCGTTCTCGCCATGGATCAGCTTCATCGCATGTTGCGAACGGTCGGAAAGCGCCACCTGCGCACGGACGAATTGCTGGATCAATCCGGGCATATTCGCGTGATATTCCGGACACCCGACTGGGACGATTTTGTCTATCTCGCCTTCAGCGAGATCCGCAACTGCGGCTCGAACAATCTGCAGATCGTGCGGCGGATGCGGGCGATGATTGAGAACCTGGTGCATACGCTGCCGGCAAACCGTCGCGACGCTTTGCTTCGACAACTGAGCTTGCTCGATCGTGAAGTCGAGCGGATCTTCACCTATCCGGAGGAACTGGCGCTGGCTCGCGTCGCAGACCCGCAGGGCCTGGGCGGGCACTCCGGAAAGGTGACGCAATGGGTGGCACCGTGAGCCCTGCCAGGGTTCGACGTTGATTGCGATGGAGAACAACGAGGACCGGTGGCGATGCCCGAGAATGGCTTTCTCACTCATGCACAGCTAAAGACGCCGAAGGCCGCGGCCATCGCAGGGATCGTTTTTTCGCTGCTCCTGCTGTCGATCCTTTGGCTGTTCCGGACTTCGATACCGGCTGATCCGCTCGAGCCCGGTGCGTGGCTTGCCACCGACACGAGAGCCGTCACGGTTGCGTTGAACCTGGTGCCGTTTGCCGGTGTCGCCTTCCTGTGGTTCATCGGCGTGCTGCGCGACCGGCTCCCCCAGCTTGAGGACCGCTTTTTCGCGACCGTGTTCTTCGGGAGCGGCTTGTTGTTTCTGGCGATGCTGTTCGCCGCCGCGGCGGTCATAGGCGCAATTGTGCTGGTCGCTTCTGTTTCCACGCCGCAGGAGCTGATGAATTCGGCTACCTTTCGCTTCGCGCGCGCCGCCTCGTACATCATCGCGAACGTGTACGCGATCAAGATGGCGGCCGTATTCATGATTTCCACGTCGACCGTCGTGATCCGTACAGGTATTGCTCCGCGCTGGATTGCCTATCTCGGATTCTTGCTGGCGCTGACGCTGCTGCTCGGAAGCTTCTTTATCAGCTGGAGTTTCGCGGTATTGCCGTTTTGGGTCTTCCTGATCAGCGTTTACGTTCTGATCGACAATCTCCGCGGAGGCGCGAAGGCCGATGGCGGCTGA
>DAIMKE010000510.1:4836-5117 GCA_036721875.1 Bradyrhizobium sp.
CCGCTCGCGCTCTCGTGCTGGAAACCGAGATAGCTCGCAGCGACGCGCTGGTTGGCCGCGACGTCCCCGGCCGATCCCGAGAGGATGAACTCGCCTAGTTCCATCACATAGGCGCGGTCGGCGATCTGCAGCGCGGCTTTCGCGTTTTGCTCCACCAGCAGCACCGAGACGCCGGCGGCGCGCAGTTCGCCGATGGTTCGGAAGATGTCGGCCACGATGATGGGCGCCAGCCCGAGGCTCGGCTCGTCGAGCATCAGCAATTTGGGCGCGCCCATCAGAGC
>DAIMKE010000511.1:0-5111 GCA_036721875.1 Bradyrhizobium sp.
CTTCGCGCTCATTTCCACCTGGGAAGTCATCATCGCGATGTTCGCGGCGTCGGTCTATGGCCTCGTCATCGGATCGCTGCCCGGCCTGTCCGCGACGATGGCAACGGCGCTGCTCGTCCCGGTCACCTTCTATCTGTCGCCGATCGCCGCAATCGCGACCATCGTGGCGGCATCCACGATGGCGATCTTCTCCGGCGACATTCCCGGCGCGCTGCTCCGGATTCCCGGCACTCCGGCCTCGGCGGCCTATGCGGACGAAGCCTATGCGATGACCCGAAAGGGCGAGGCCGAACTCGCGCTCGGCGCGGGCGTATGGTTCTCCGCCGTCGGCGGCATCGCGGGCACGCTTTCGCTGATGATCCTCGCGCCGCCGCTCGCCGAAATCGCGCTGTCGTTCTCGACCTTCGAATATTTCTGGCTCGCATTCCTCGGCCTGATGTGCGCGACGCTGGTTGCGCGCTCCTCCCCGGTGAAGGCCATCGCGGCCATGTTCATCGGCCTCCTGGTTGCCTGCATCGGCATCGAAAATCCGGGCGGCGTGCCCCGTTTCACGTTCGGCATGACCGACCTGTTCGGCGGCATCGAGCCGATCCCGGCGCTGGTCGGCGTGTTTGCCGTGGCGCAGGTGATGCGCGCGATGCTGACGCCGGAACCGCCACCTATCCCGAAGCGAAAGTTCGGCAGCATCCTGGCGGGCCAGTGGAGGCTCACCAGGAAGTACAACGTGCAAATGACACGCGGAAACATCATCGGCATCATCATCGGCGTGCTGCCGGGCGCCGGCGCCGACATGGCGGCCTGGGTGAGCTACGCCATGTCCAAGCGCTTTTCGAAGGAGCCCGAGAAGTTCGGAACCGGCCATGTCGAGGGCCTTGTCGAAGCCGGCGCGAGCAACAACGCCAGCATCGCCTCGGGCTGGGTGCCGTCGCTGCTGTTCGGCATTCCCGGCGACACTATCGCAGCGATTGCGATCGGCGTGCTCTACATGAAGGGGCTCAACCCCGGCCCGACGCTGTTCACCGAGAAGGCGTCGAGCATGTATGCGATCTATCTGATGTTCATCATCGCCAACATCATCATGGTCCCGCTCGGCATCATCATGATCCGCTTGGCGAGCTACGTGCTGCGCGCGCCGCGTTCCAGCGTCATGCCGGTCATCATGCTGTGCTGCGCGGTCGGCTCGTTCGCGATCGGCAACAACATGTTCGGCGTCGTCACCGTCGCTGCCTTCGGAATCATCGGCTACGTCATGGAACAGAACGGCTATCCGGTCGCCGCGATGGTGCTAGGCATCGTGATGGGCACCATGATCGAGCAAAGCTTCGTCACCTCGCTGATCAAGTCCGACGGCAGCGTGCTGCCGTTCTTCGAGCGGCCGATCGCAGCGATCCTGGCCGCCATGGCGATCGGGGCGCTGATCTGGCCGGTGCTGGTCTGGGGATGGCGGCGGTTCAAACCGGCGTCAACCGCCCCCGCCGCAACATCCCGTTGAACTCGAGGCCGCGCCCCCTCGCCTGCCCGGCGCGGCCGTTGTAAAGCAGGGCATGACCCTGCCGAAGAATTCCTCGCCCGACATCAAGAAGCTCGCCAAGGACCTCCGCGCCGGCCACCGCGCGGCGCTGGCGCGCGCGATCACGCTGATCGAAAGCCGGCGCTCCGATCACCAGGCCGCGGCGCGCGAGCTGGTGCAGGCGCTGCTGCCCGACACCGGCAAGGCGATCCGAGTCGGCATCACCGGTTCGCCCGGGGTCGGCAAATCCACCACCATCGACGCGCTCGGCATGTTCCTGATCGAGCGCGGCCACAAGGTCGCGGTGCTGGCGGTGGATCCCTCCTCGGCCCGCACCGGCGGCTCCATCCTCGGCGACAAGACGCGAATGGCGCAGCTGGCGAACTTGGACAGCGCCTTCATCCGGCCCTCGCCGTCGTCGGGCACGCTCGGCGGGGTCGCGGCCAAGACCCGCGAAGCGATGCTGCTGTGCGAGGCCGCCGGCTTCGACGTGGTGCTGGTGGAAACCGTCGGCATCGGCCAGTCCGAGACCGCGGTCTGCGACATGACCGATTTCTTCCTCGCGCTGATGCTGCCCGGCGCCGGCGACGAACTTCAAGGCATCAAGAAGGGGCTGGTCGAACTCGCCGACATGATCGCGATCAACAAGGCCGATGGCGACAACGTCAAGCGCGCCAATCTGGCAGCAGCCGAGTATCGCGGCGCGCTGCATATCCTCAGCCCGCGCTCGGAGCACTGGCATCCGCCGGTGCTGACCTATTCGGCCCTGACCGGCACCGGCATGGACACGCTGTGGCAGAAAATTCTGGATCATCGCACCGCCATGAACGCCTCGGGCGAGTTCGCCGCGCGGCGGCGCGAGCAGCAGGTGAAGTGGATGTGGTCGATGCTGGAGCAGCGAATGATGGCGCGGCTGCGCGCCGATCCCGCGATCCGCGCCAAAGTCAAAAAGACCGAGGCCGAGGTTGCGGAAGGTCGCATCACGCCGGCGGTCGCCGCCGAGCTGATCGCGGAGATGCTGAAGTGAGCGACCAGCTTCGCGTTCTCATCACCGGCTTCGGCCCGTTTCCCGGCGCGCCGTACAACCCGACGCAGCCGCTAGTGGCGCGGCTGGCGCGGCTGCGCCGCCCCGCGCTCGGCGAGGTCGAACTGTCGAGCCATATCTTCCCGGTGACCTATCAGGCGGTCGACCGCGAATTGCCGCTGGCGCTGGCAAAACACAAGCCGCACGCGCTGCTGATGTTCGGCCTTGCCGGCCGCACCGGCTATCTCCGGGTTGAGACCCGCGCCCGCAACGCCGTCACCATGCTGTGGCCCGACGCTGCGCAGGCCCGTTCGCGCAAGGGTTCGATCGCCGGCGGCGCCGATGCCCGAAGGTTCGGTCCCCATACCGCGAAACTGCTGCGCGCAGCCAGGGGCACCGGAATCGACGCCCGCGCCTCGCGCGATGCCGGAAGCTATCTCTGCAACTATTTGAGCTGGCGCGCGATCGAGGCTGTCGGCGCCGACAATGGCCCACGACTCGCCGCCTTCATCCACATCCCGCCGCTGGCGCGCGCCGGCGCCGCAAGGCGCAAGGGATTTTCGCGGATCACGCTGGATGAACTGGTCGATGCGGGTGAGGCGATGCTGATGGAAATGGTGCGGCTGGCGCGACGGACAGCGTAAAAACTGCGGATTTGTAGGATGGGTAGAGCGCAGCGAAACCCATCATAAATCGCGCGCATCGTGCAGGGATTGATGGGTTTCGCTGCGCTCTACCCATCCTACGGAATCATGCTCGTACGCACCATTAACCCTACCCCCAACAATCGCCGCGTTCCCTCCCCGTCTTCACCATGCCTGACCGCATTTGCGCGATACCTATGGCGAACGCGAGTGCACGACGCGCATTGCGCGAGGATCATTCACATGAACATGAACCGCCGCCGTCTCATAGGAGCATCCGCCGCCGGCGTTGCCGGCGCGCTGACGATGCCGCCCGATGCCGCGCGCGCGGCGCCCCTCACCTCCACGCTAGGCCGCGACGTCACGCAGTATGGCGTGCGCCCCGGCAGTCCGGACGATCAAACCGCAAAACTGCAACGCGCGATCGATGAAGCCGCGCGCGCGCGGGTGCCGCTGGCGCTGCCACCGGGCGTCTATCGCACCGGCATGCTTCGCCTCGAAAGCGGCACACAACTGGTCGGCGTCCGCGGCGCAACCAAGCTCATCTTCACTGGCGGCGCCTCGATGCTGCAAAGTGAAGGCTCCAATAGCATCGGCCTGAGCGGCCTCACGCTCGATGGCGGCGGCATTGCCCTGCCGCAGCGACGCGGTCTCGTCCATTGCCTCGGCGGCCGCGACGTCCGCATCGCCGACTGCGAAATCACCGGCAGCGGCGGCAACGGCGTCTGGCTCGAGCAGGTGTCCGGCGATATCTCCGGCAACATCTTCACGAAGATTGCGACCACGGCGGTGGTGTCGTTCGACGCGCAAGGCCTGATCGTGTCGCGCAACACCATCATCGACACCAATGACAACGGCATCGAAATCCTGCGCACCGCGATCGGCGACGACGGCACGCTGGTGCTCGACAACCGCATCGAGGACATCAAGGCCGGGCCCGGCGGCTCCGGCCAGTACGGCAACGCCATCAACGCGTTCCGCGCCGGCAATGTGATCGTCCGCGGCAACCGGATCAGGAATTGCGACTACTCCGCAGTGCGCGGCAATTCGGCGTCCAATATCCAGATATCAGGCAACAGCGTCAGCAATGTCCGCGAGGTCGCGCTCTATTCGGAGTTCGCGTTCGAAGGCGCGGTCATCGCCAACAACACCGTCGATGGCGCGGCCGTCGGCGTCTCCGTCTGCAATTTCAACGAGGGCGGACGGATCGCGGTCGTGCAAGGCAACATCATCCGCAATCTCAAGCCGAAGCGGCCGATTGGCACCGCGCCGGACGACGATGCCGGGATCGGCATCTATGTCGAGGCGGATACGTCCGTTACCGGCAACGTGATCGAGAACGCGCCCTCGTTCGGGATCATCGCCGGCTGGGGCAAATATCTGCGCGACGTCGCCATCACGGGCAACGTGATCCGCAAGGCCTTCGTCGGCATCGGCGTTTCGGTGATGCCCGGCGCCGGAACGGCGCTGGTCAACAACAACATGATTTCGGAAACCCCGCGTGGCGCGGTGGTCGGGCTCGATCACGCCCGCACCATCACCACCGATCTTGCCGCCGAGGGCGCGCAGCGCTACGCGCAGGTAGCGGTCGGCGGCAACGCGGTACGCCGGTAGCCGTCCCGCCGGAGCCTTGCCGGTTCTGATCAGATCAAAACCGGCAAGGCTCCGGTTTTTGTTTTGACGCGCTTTCTTTACGCGAACCGGTATCCACTTCGCTCGAAAACGCTCTGGCTACATCGCATTGCGCAGCAGCGGATAGCGCTCCTTCATCACATCAAGCTTGCGGGCGGCGGGCAGCGGCATTTGGTGCACCACTGCCGCGTTGGGCGTTGGCGGTGCCTGTTCGGCAACAATGCGCGGGCTTTCCGGCGCGGCCGCAACCTTGCTCGGCATGTCGCGCGGCTGCACAACAGCCTTCGGCGCTGGCTGCGGC
>DAIMKE010000512.1:0-5101 GCA_036721875.1 Bradyrhizobium sp.
GCCTGGTGTGCTCCCTTCCCATCCCCAGACGGCCGGTCAGGTCGCCGGAGGCACTGAACAACCCGCGTCAGGCAAAGGAAAGTGGCAAGGAATCGATGCCACTAAGAGCAAGTATAGTCAGCAGTATCTTTTTGGGCGTCTAAGCGCCGCCAACATTCAGACATTGGTCCGGCAAAGCGAACGCTCGCGAGAGGAAAAGCGGGCTTCCGACGGCAAGCCAGGCAAGTCGCCGCTCTACAGGATTTGGCAGGACGACGAGGTTCGTCCCTTCACCAATGTCTCCATCAGCACCGTCAAGGCTGATGCAGCGCGCAATGCCTTCGGCACCTCGGGAAAAGATATTGTGTGGGCTGTTTTGGATACCGGAATCGATGCCGAGCACCCGCATTTTGCGGAGCACGGAAACCTTGACCTAAGCGATCCAGTCGCCCACCGCGACTTCACCATAGGGAGCGCCAGCGATGCGGAACTCGCGGCCAGTGCGCGCATGGACAAGAAAGGGCACGGAACCCACGTTGCCGGCATCATTGCCGGCGAGTTTCGAGCCGAGAAGGGGAAGAAGAATCTTATTGCAACTGTTCAACGCCGGAACGAATCCGGCTCGGTTGTGCCCGACAAGCTGACGGACATCAGGATGATGTCGGGGATGGCACCGCAATGCAAATTGCTCAGCCTGAAAGTGCTGGATGATAACGGCAAGGGCCGCGCCAGCAACATGATCGCAGCGGTCGAATATATCCAGGAACTAAATGGGGGCGGCCGGCGTATCCGGGTCCATGGCGTCAACATGAGCGTCGGCTACGACTTCGAACCGAAATGGTTTGCCTGCGGCCAGAGCCCGCTCTGTGTGGAGGTCGATCGGCTTGTGCGTTCCGGCGTCGTCGTTGTGGTTGCGGCCGGCAATACCGGCTACGGGTACAACCAGTCACTTGCCCTCGGTGCGGTCCCCGCCGGACAGGACGTGACGATCAACGATCCCGGGAATGCGGAGCTGGCGATCACGGTCGGATCGACGCATCGCGAGATGCCCCACATCTACGGGGTGTCTTATTTCTCCTCGAAAGGACCGACCGGTGATGGCCGCCTCAAGCCCGACATGGTGGCGCCCGGCGAGAAGATCATCTCGTGCCAGAGCGGCCAAACGGGCTCCGCAAATCCGGCCTCGGAACTCGCAGAAACCTCGCAAGCTGCTGAGGTCACCGCTTACTACAAGGAAGACAGCGGTACCAGCATGGCCGCGCCCCATGTCTCCGGCGTCATCGCGGCGTTTCTGTCGGTGCGCCGCGAATTCATTGGCAAACCGGAAGCGGTGAAGGAAATTCTCATGTCGACCGCCACGGACTTGAAGCGAGCAGTCTACTTTCAGGGTAAAGGCCTGGTCGATCTCATGCGCGCTATCCAATCGGTCTAGAACGCTGTTCGGAGGTGAGCGATGGATATCATCGCGGGGATGCCCTTCTTCAAGCTGGAAATCACCAAGGCCGGTCAGGTGTTTTGCGCGCCGCAAAAGGCCGCGATCGAGGACGCCGTGCGCGATTCAGGAGCCGGCAAGTTGACGGACCTGTTCGTCATTAGCCACGGCTGGAACAACGACAGCGCCGAAGCGCGGGAGCTCTATGATGAGCTGTTTGCCAACGTCTCCGCGCTGATGCCCGACCACGCCATCCTGGCAAAAAGGAAATTCGCCGTGGTCGGCATTTTCTGGCCCTCGAAGAAGTTTGCGGACCGCGAGCTGATACCGTCAGGAGGTGCAGCGAGCCTTGACGACGGCGCTAACCTGAGTTCGTCGGAGGTCAAGCAGAAGCTCGATTCGCTGAAAGGCACCTTCGACGTTCCGGATGAGGGGCTGCTTGAGCGCGCCAAGATGCTAATCGATGATATCGAAAACGACGTCGCCAAGCAGGATGAGTTTGTGAGGATCATCCGTTCGCTGGTGCCGAACGCGCCAAGCGACGCTGCGGATGATGCGTCCGACCAGCTCTTCAACCAGGAACCTCGCCAGCTACTTGCGGCGCTTGCGAAACCATCGTTCCCGCCGGCGGCGGGCGGAGGCGGCATCGCCCTCGGGATGGACGATCAAGCCGGTGGCGCAGCGTCGTTCGAAGATTTTTTCAGCGGCATCAATGCGGCCGCGTGGCGGCTGCTTAATTACGCTACTTATTATCAGATGAAGGAACGCGCCGGCATGGTCGGCAAGGCGGTCAATAGCGTGCTTGGGGCAGTGCGTAACTTGCGGCCCGATCTGCGCATCCATCTGATCGGGCACAGTTTCGGCGCGAGGGTTGTCACCGCGGCGGTGGACGGCCCGGCAGCAATCCGGCCGTCGAGCCTATCGCTGTTGCAGGGTGCCTTTTCTCACAACGGATTCAGCGAGAAATTCGACGGTGAAAGGGACGGATTCTTCCGCAAGGTTGTCGGCCAATCGAAAGTAGCGGGACCGATCCTGGCGACCCACACCGTCAATGACAAGGCTGTCGGTATCGCCTACGCGATCGCATCGCGACTATCATTCGACAATGCAAACGCGCTGGGCGACGAAAACGACGTCTATGGCGGCATCGGACGAAACGGCGTGGTCAAGATGAAACAGGCCGAATTCGTCCGGGGAACCCTGCTTCCGGCGTCTGGCGTCTATGAATTCGTGCCCAAGAAAGTGCACAATCTGCAGGCTGATGCGTTCATCGCTGACCATAACGACGTTAAGGGCCCCCAAGTCGCCCATGCAATCCTGTCTGCCGTGGAGAGCACTTAGATTTACGCATTCGGCGCGCGTTATCTGCTGGACGATTTCCATTGGAGAAGTATCGGCGCCCGAGTGCGCAGCCAACCCGAGTCGCTGCGCTCATTGGTTGGTTAGCGCCAGAACTCACCAAGAACGGCCATTCTGCAAGAACGCGGCCCGGCCGACCGAACACTAACCAAACGTACCGGCGCGAGGTCGTAGGGGCATCAACCGAGACTCAGATTGAGCGGTTGCCTTGCTAGACTGAGCTCCGGCGAAGATCAGCGTTCCAAGACCTGCGCCAGATGGGGTAACCGCAAGCTGAGACAGCCATTGTACGCAGATGCTCGTTACTTGTCTTTGGCATTTTCACGAGGAGGTATAGGCTCCCGGCCGTGTTAGCGACGTTTTGGAAACGGCCGGACGCGCCTGTGGGCAAACCTTCCCCTCACATGCTTTCGGCGTTGAGCACACCGCTTTCGACGAGCTGAACAACGGTCGACGACAATTCGGCATCAGACACCGCAATTCCCGCGGCCCGCACCAGGATGACCAGTTCGTCAAAACTGAGCACCACCCGCGCGAAGGCAATCTTGAGGATTGCGCAGGCAGTTGAATCAAAACGATGGTCTTCCGCCCCGATCCGTATGCTTCCATTCTCGAGCTCTTTCAAGACGTCCGCAGATGGGATGCGTCGGGCCGCAAGCCACAGCTTCGTCGCTCCACCGAGTTGGATATGATCCCACAAAACAGGACGACTTCGGCTGCGCCGTGTTGAATCAGATTGGTCGAGAAACGCTGTTCCGGAGATCCGGTCGATCCAGTCATGGAGATCGGCCTTCAGTCTTTTTTCATGCTCTGAGAGCAGTTCACCGCCGCCAACGCGGGGCAAATATTTTCGAAACAACGCTTCTGCTCTAAGTTCTTCCAGCGCGTTTCGCACAAGGTCAAGTCCAGTCATTCCGCTCACGCCAAAAGTGATGTGAAAGGATGGACTGTCTACGACCTCGGCGCGATGCCAGACACCGCGCGGGATGAACAAAACCTCTCCGGCGGAGAGGACATCGGCCTGCTGCTCTATTGCCGGCGGTTCTCCCAATGATTTTCCGGGATCAATAGGATATTCCTCGGTTAGCCCGAACAGGCGCCACCTTTTCGAGCCGGAAATTTGCAGGACAATGACGTCATGATCGTCGAAATGGACGTCGAATGCGCCCCCTTCGTTTAACGTCACATAAGCGTTCGCCCAGACATTCGAAGAGAACTCGAGCTCCAGCGCGTGAGCCAAGTCTCCGATCTTCGGGAGTGCCTCATCTATCCCGTTCACTACCAGGCTGGCTCCGCCGTTCAATAAGCGTCGCACGACGGAAGGGTCTATTCTCGGCCTTGCATCGCGCGTGCGGTAGAACTCGGCAGGGATGCGCTTGCCGTTCTGGAGCAGCGAGATGCGTCCCTCAGGATGAAGCCCCTGCTGAACCAATGCGCTGACTTCGGCAACGTCTACAAGTCCTGCCGCTCGCATCGCCGATCCGCCATGAACGAAGACCGGCAGCTGATTGATATAGCAATCCATAAATTCCCGGCGGCTCATTGGATCGACCAAGTCTTCCAAAGTCGAGATATCACCAGCGAAAAGCATTTGAGAATTTCCACTTTTCGGGGGTGGCTGACGGGCCGGCCCAGTGTGTCCTTACCTAAGGGTCCCCGCCGGATCCGAGGAATCTACTTATCGCCAATGCAATGCGGTTGTGCAACTGATTGCCATGTACAACGTAGATCAGCTATGGTCCCTATTGGCTATGGTCCCTATTGTGAGAATGCCGACCCGCGCATTGCCGCGATGGTGGATTATGGCACTTCGACCGGAGGCTGCAAATGGTTGATACGCGAACTTGGGAAGGCGTCCAATCGCTGCTCGACAATTATGTGAAACTGCAGCCGGATGACGTTGTTATCCTAGTGTACGCGCCGGACAGCCGTGAATCGGCGGCCTGGGTTGATGTGGCGCTGGGAATGCGCGGCATTGATGCCCGCCGCGTGTCAATGGCGCCTCTAAGAGACCCGGGCTTTCACGACCGACTGAAAGCGGCACTTCCCGCCCCCTCCGAACTTTTGGGGCGTCTGGTATTGCTGTCATTCGAAAGGGATACGATGTCGCATGATCGCGTCATGCGGGCCGCGCTTGCAGACTACGACGCGGACCGATGCCCGGTCTTTCGTGCAATCAGTTCGGGTCGAAATCTGTTTTCTGATGCTTTGCGCATTCCGCCGGCGGAACTTTCCGCTCTGAACACCGCGCTTCTTGAGCGATTCATGGCGGCGGAAAAATTGCGAATCGAGACGTCCGGAGGAACCGCCCTCAAGGTAGGTCTCGATAAC
>DAIMKE010000513.1:0-5088 GCA_036721875.1 Bradyrhizobium sp.
CGTTTGGTACGCCGTCATTGGCCGGATTCCCAACCAGGCTGGGAATCGACACGACGAGCGCGTATCTGCTCGACACCGCGAACTTCAACGACCTTGTCATTCTCAACGGCGGCGTTCGCTACGATGATTACAATATCAAGGTGAACGGCTACGGCACTGTCAACGGCGTTGCCAACGTCTTCGGGCAACAGGAGCAGCGCTACGGTCTGCCGAACTTCAACCTTGGCATGGTGCTCAAACCCATGCCGATCGCGAGCGTCTACGCCGCCTATGCGACCTCGTCGAACCCGGTCGGCTCAGAGTTCGATGGGACGAGCGCTCAGTATGGTGGCCTGGCGCCGACCCTGAACGGCAACGCCAACCAGATCTTCGGACCCGAGAAAAACAGGGCGATCGAGATCGGCACGAAGTGGGAGCTGTTCGACCGCCACCTGCTGCTGACCGCTGCGGTGTTCCAGACCGAGAAGGAAAACGCGCGCGAGTCGCGCAACATCACGCCTGCGACTGCGACTACAAGCTGTCCGTACCCAACCGGTTCGACCGGCGCCGTGTCGTGCATCAGCGCCGGCGCGGCCTACCGCATCCGCGGCATCGATCTGGAAGCAGGCGGCAAGATCACGGACAAATGGAGCGTGTTCGGTGGTCTCGTGCTGATGCAGTCGGAGGTGACGAAATCATTGATCCCGCCAGGCAACACGATTCTCTACGCGAGCAATGTCGGGTTGCCGCTGGCCAATGTCGCGCATCAGTCCTTCAGCCTGCTGACCAAATACCAGCTGACGGATGTATGGGAGCTCGGCGGGCAGGCGGTGTACCGCTCCAAGATCTACGGCGGCACATTCCTCGCCGCGAACCAGGGCACGTCGCTGCCGAGCTATTGGCGGTTCGACGCCTTCGCGGAAGCCAAGGTGAACAAGAACTGGACCGTGAAGCTGTTCGTGAACAACATCTTCGATAAGCGCTACTACGACGCCCTGTACCAAAGCGCTGCACCTTTCGCGCTGCAAGCTCCAGGGCGCGCGGCTTATCTCGTTGTTTCAGCGCGCTACTGACAGGCAAAGACGGTCAAAAATGCACGGTTGTCAATGAAAGCTCGCGCTGAATCGCTTTGCGCAGGAGCCTGTCTGACTACAGGGCGTTCTTCCGTGGTATGGTGACTGGTTCGGAAAACATGGGCTGTCTCGGCTGCAGATTTCGCCACAGGAGGCCTCTTAGGGGATTGACTACGTCGGAGGGTTATCTCTCCGTCGCATTGACGGCATCGACGCGGGACTGGGTACGCCTTGATCCACCGGTCATTAGCGGAGCCGAAACAAACTTGCGGGCGAGCGCGCCGATCATACCGAATTCCTTTCCAAATTCCTGTGTTCGCGATGACCGGCCCAGCTGATTTATGGCATTCAACCTCCTTTCCCTCCTGAACGCGCCATCTATCAGCACCATTGCTCACGTAAGGAGCGCCTCATGGTCCATGCCGCCGGATGGCGGGCTGGAGCCGCTGATTTGGCAGCCTTATGATGAGGCGGCTGATTCTCGTCGGGCCACGAAAGCAATTGCCGCGTCCGACAGGCAAACTGCTGATAGAGCCAACGCGATGCGGAGCGAAGACGGTCTTGGTTTGATCTCGCGCCCTCTGACATCTCAAGGCGCATATGTTCTTTTTGCGAGCAGGTTCGCGCGCAATTTCTACGCCATCGTCGCAACGCATCAGCCGATTCCGAGCCTGCTCATGGGCCCTGCTTGGCGCTTCCTTTGCGTCCTGAAGGGCAGAAGCGCGCGTCAGGAGGCTTTGCGCAGTAAAGATGCTCTCCGTGCGATGCAGCGAGATGGCTGTTATTTGTTTTGTGCACCGCCAGATGCTTTTTGCCTTCGCAACAGGCGTTCAAAAACCGATGCGCGTTGAGCTTGGGTGTCCACTCCCGGCCGTCGTCCTAGAGGAGATCTGTCGGCGCGGCGGCCTAAACGAGCAACGCTGTGGAACCAAAATTTTTCAGGGATGTTTGCCTCTTGGAATAAAAGGTCAACAAATCGGAGTTTGACAATGAAGCGAGTAGCAATCGCGACCGCGGCTATGTTCTTGGCCTCCGTCGTCTCGACGCAAGCGATGACGCCGGCGCCCGCCCGAGTTCTCAAAAGCGGAGCAGAGGTCACGCAGATCAAAAAAAAAAGAAAATGCATCACATGTCCGGAATGAAGGGACATAAGATGACGGGACATAAGATGTCCGGGATGTCAGAGCACAAGAGCGGCATGAGCGGTATGGGTGATAACGACAAGATGCCCGGGATGAGCGGCGACCATGGCAAGATGAAGGGCATGAAGGGGATGTAATCCCGGTTAGAAGACCGATCGATCTTCTTCTTCAGTGTTCCTGCTGTGTCGGCCCGCATCTCGCGCAACCTGAACGTATAAGGATGACCTATGGCTAAAACAAACCGCTTCCTGACGCCTCTTGCTTTCGCAGCGCTATTGTCATTTTCTCCTACAAGTTCCTTTGCCCAGGTAGAGGTGGGGCCTGGCGGAATCACGGTGGGTCCTCACCACGACAACGACGGGCATGGACATGGCGCGGCCGTTGTCCATGGGGATAACGACCACGGCGTTCAAACCCATGGTCAAGGTCATGACGGCGCGGCTGTTGTAATCCAAGGCGACCACGGCGGCCGGGGCAGCGATCACCGCTCCGACCACAATCCAGATCGGCCGGACACTCGCCATTAAGCCGTGGCGGTTTACGTCGGGGTATCGACGGACCTTGAGAAGGACACTTGAGGTTGCGCGCCCCTTGTGTCCTTCGCTCCTCGTTCTGTCGCGGAAAAAGGAGGGACAGAAGCGGTCAGGATGGCTCGTCTCCCGAGTTTCGCTCGAGGGACCCGGTCAGATGTTACGGAGCCAAGATGCGGGCTGTCATGCGCAGAAAGTGCTGATGCGACAGATCGGCCATAAACGGCAGCGCGACGACCAGCGTGAGAAAGGTTGCAACAATCTTCGGGACGTAAATGAGCGTCTGCTCCTGTATCTGTGTCAAGGCTTGGAGCAGCGACACGAGGACACCGGTGATGGTTCCCACAACCATCAGGGGCGCAGATACCAGGACGACGGTGAAGAGGGCTTCCTCGGCCGAGGCCATCACTTCCGGGCCCGTCATTCGAACTCCCAAAAAAGGGTTAAGCTGCGCCAGTTTCGTATGAAATGGTTAACGAAATGTTAATGTCTTCCATTTTGAAGGCTGATCAGGCTCTTGAACCTGTATGAGAGCTGAGCTCGTGACACGGTCCTGCAAGCTGCAGCGACCGCTGCGCGGGGCAATTTCGATCCGCGAGGCGTCACACTGTTGTAGGATCGAGCGCTTGCGGTGATTCGTAGTGGGGCGATGAACATGGGCGAAACTACGCTAATTCACCTTTCACGTCTGATCGCGCTCGAACGCAAGCTTGACGTCGTGGCCCACAACGTCGCCAATTCAAGCAGCACAGGATTTCGTGCGCGCGACCTGTCTTTCCAGGAATATCTCAAGCCAGAGAAAGGGTTGGATGAAGCGGGGAAGAAGGAGCGCCCCCTCTCCCTGGTCGATCCGCGATTCCAATTCAGTAACGAAAGTCAGGGGGCGCTCCAATCGACCGGCAATCCGCTCGATTTGGCCATTCAGGGCGAAGGATATTTTGTTGTTCGAACCGGCCAGGGAGATCGCTACACCCGAGCCGGCGCATTGACGATTAGCGCTTCAGGCCAGATCGTGACCCTTTCTGGCGAACCGATTTTGGGCAGGAATGGTCCTCTCCAGGTTCCTGCTGACGATCGCGATATCAGTGTCGCGAGCGACGGAACTGTGAGCACCAAACGCGCCATTCTCGGACAGCTCCGTTTGGTTGGATTTTCAGATCGAGCGCGCCTGCGACCCGCCGGCGAAAGTTTGCTTGAGACTGACCAACCGCCCATCGATCTTGGCCGTGGTCAGGTTAGCCTCGCCAGCGGATACCTTGAGAAGTCTAACGTAGAAACCACGCGGGAAATGATCCGATTGGCTGAAATTACCCGTTCCTATGAGATGGTGGGAAGACTGTTGAAAGATTCCCAGGACGCTAACGATCTGAACAAGCTCGGGAACGTGCCGGAGTGAGCAGCACCTTGCGGCCTTGAGATCCCTGATCGTGCTACCGCGCTTGTTCCTTCACTTTCTCTGCGCTGCACTCCGGGTGAGTTCACCTCGCTTGTATCATCATTCGTGGTGACCGCCGCCGTGTCCTCCAAACCCATGCCCGCCGAAACCATGCCCGCCAAATCCATGCCCACCGAACCCGTGCCCACCGTCATAATGGTGTCCTCCGAAACCGAAGACGACGCTAGGTCCATAACCATAGCTACCAGGATAGTAACCGTTGTCATAATAGGGGGCACGAACAACGCGGCGTGAGCGATAGCATCTGCCGTAATTGTCGCAGACAAGATGGACAGTCTGCTTATATTCGTTCGCGGCAGGACTTACAGGATGAGCGGCCAGTGGATTCGCCACTAAAGGAGCTGCTGATGCCGAGGTAGCCATCGTCGTGGCGAAAAGGCCGGCAATAACCATAAGCTGCGATGATTTGCGAAACACGGACATGATCAGGATCTCCTCAACGACGACGATTGAACTGTAAGCAATGGAGGCCGCCCCGGGTTCCTTTGCTACAGGAAAGAAACATCGATCAGGAAGCTGGCCTCATAGATTTTGCACCGCAACATGAAGTTTGCTTCTAGCTAGTCCAGGAAACGACTTTCAATCAAGACAGGCGTCAACAGATGGACGAAAAGCGCGACGAATTCAGATCCCGCGTTTTGAAGGCCGCAACCATCAGTTTTGGCAACGGCGGGGTCATCAGTTGTGTCATTCGCAACTTGTCCCCGCGAGGGGCTGCGCTTGACGTCGAAAGTTCGCTCGACATACCCGACGAGTTCAAGCTGATCCTGGATCGGGAGGAAGAGCATTATCATTGCCGCTTGATCTGGCGTAAAGCAAAGCGCATCGGCGTTCGCTTTCGTTCTGGACCGGAGTGATGGACCCTAAATTAGAAGCGCGAAGAACCACAAATCTCCAAGATCCTAAGG
>DAIMKE010000514.1:0-5085 GCA_036721875.1 Bradyrhizobium sp.
GGTGACGTGATTGCGACCATCGAGGGTCCCGCTCGCGCCTTGTTGACCGGCGAGCGGACGGCATTGAATTTCCTCTGCCATCTAAGCGGCGTCGCGACCGCGACGGCATCGCTGGTTGCAGCCGCACATGGCACCAAGGCGCGCATCGTCTGCACCCGCAAGACGACACCCGGATTGCGCGCGTTGGAAAAATACGCGGTGCGTGCCGGCGGCGGCAGCAATCACCGCTTCGGCCTCGACGATGCCGTTCTGATCAAGGACAACCACATCGCGCTTGCAGGTGGCATCCGCACCGCCATCGAGCGGGCAAAGGCCCACGCCGGCCACCTGGTCAAGATCGAGGTCGAGGTCGACACGCTGACCCAGCTCGAGCAGGCTCTGGCGATCGGCGTGGATGCTGTCCTGCTCGACAACATGACAGTCGTGCAGCTCTCGGAAGCCGTGACGATGACCGCGGGCCGAGCGATCACGGAAGCTTCCGGCCGCATCACAGCCGAGACGGCCAAAGCCATCGCCGCCACCGGCGTCGACCTGATTTCGGCCGGCTGGCTGACGCACAGCTCCGCTGCGCTGGATATCGGGCTCGACTTCCTGGAGTTCAGTTCAGCCGCAACTTGAGCGGAGCGTGACGGATTACTCGGCCGGGCGAACCACGGCCTTTCTTTCCTCGCGCATCAGCCGGTTATTGCGCTGGACCACCGAATAGCTCGCGAACGAAAACAGGATGACCAGGAACTGGATCGACAGCGCCTCAAGCGTTGGATTGAGCCCGATCGCGGTGAGGAACGATGACCCATAGACGTCAGTGACCGTGATGATCGCTTGTTCCTGGAACTCCTGCACGGCTTCGCCGATGAACTTGATCGCCATCACGAACAGGAAAGCGGAGGTGACGATGAACAGCGGCCGCAGCGGCAGCTTCCGGGCGATCAGGTTGATGAAATAGAACAGCACGGCAAGAGCCACTGCCGCCGCAGCGAGGCCGGCGAACAGGCCGGCGCTCCAGCCGCCTTCGGTCTTGGCGAGCGCGTTGATGAACAGGACCGTCTCTGCACCCTCGCGAAAGACCGCAAAGAAGGCCAGCGCACCGACCGCCCATAACGTATCCTGCGACAGCGCCTGATCGGCCTTGTGCGCGAGGTAATCTTGCCATCCGCGCGGATCCTGCTTCACCATCAGCCAACCGCTGACGTAGAGCATCAGGGCGGCGGCAAGCAGAATGATAAAGCCTTCGAGGACGTCGCTGTGGTCGCCCGAGTTCAGCACCGCAAACAACCAGGCCGCAACGAAGCTGCCGGCAACGGCGACGAGCGCGCCGCCATACAGCGCCTTGATCCGATGGCCGGCGCCAACCTTGGTGAGATAGCCCGCCAGCGCTGCGATCACCAGCATGGCTTCGAGCCCCTCGCGGAGCAGGATAACGGCGGCCTGAACGAATGCTGACGACATGAAACGGGGACCTGTTTTTTGCCCGTTTTATCTTCCAAATGATTCAAGTAAAGCAGGCTTGCGCCACACAAACGCGTCAAAGCACCCGCGAAGCGAGAAAGCCCTGTAAACCGGGCACTTTCGGCATCAACAGCAGATTAGAATTGTTCAATTTCAGCCGGGTTGCCCGACCGGCACGGCCAGCTTCTGCTCATCCAGCCCAACGCGCCACGCGACCAGGCGTTCGGTCTGCAGGACCGCGAGCGTCAGCACCACGATCGCGACCGCCTGATGCGCCAGCGCGAGATCGATCGGCACCTGGTGCAGCAGCGTGAGAATGCCGAGCACAGCCTGAAGGGTGATCGCCGCCACCAGCCACCATGCGCCGCCGATCACAGCCGTGCCCGCCCGCACCCGCACCGTGTCGATCGCATGCAGCAGCGCCAGCGCCAGCAGCGCGTAGGCGGTCATGCGATGCTCGAACTGAACCGTGAGCGTGTTGTCGAACAGGTTGCGCCACCACGGCTCCTCGAAGAACAGCCGCGCAGCCGATGGAATGAAGGCGCCGTCGATTTCCGGCCAGGTGTTGTAGACCCTGCCCGCGCGCAATCCCGCGACGAGCGCGCCGAAATAGATCTGCAGGAAGGTCATCCCGAGCAGCACGACGCTGGTTATCTTCAACCGCGGCAGTGCAGCTTCGTGCGGGCGCGCGGTCAGCCGCCGCAGCGTCCAGACGATGGCGGCAAAAATGATGAGGGCCAGCATCAGGTGCGCCGCCAGCCGATACTGCGACACCTCGGTCCGCTGCGACAGGCCGGATGCGACCATCCACCAGCCGACCGCGCCCTGCAGCGCGCCGAGGCCGAAGATCAGCCACAGCCGCCGCTTCAACTCGCTGCTCAAGACGCCGCGCCACAGGAAGTACAGGAACGGCAGCAGGTAGACCGCGCCGATCACGCGCCCGAGCAGCCGGTGGCTCCATTCCCACCAGAAAATGGTCTTGAACTCGGAGAGGCTCATGCCGGCGTTGAGTTCGCGATATTGCGGGATGGTCTTGTAGCCCTCGAAGGCCTGCGCCCATTGCGCCTCGTTGAGCGGCGGCAGCGTGCCGGTGACGGGCTTCCACTCCACGATCGACAACCCGGACTCCGTCAGCCGCGTGGCGCCGCCGACCAGCACCATGAGCGCAATCAGGGCGGCGACCGCGATCAGCCACCATTTGACGGGGGGTGGTAGCGGAGTCTCTGGCGCGGAACTGGCGGTCATTCACCGGTCTCGAAGCTGCCCGGAGGGCGCGCTTGATTGAATTGGCGCGCCCCTTATAGTCCGCCCCTCCCCGCGCGCAACCCGCCAAGAGACCCATATACCCGCCATGACGATACGCACCCGCAAATTCTTCGGAACCATCGCGCTGCTGGTGCTGGTCGTGGTGTGGTCGCTGATGGGAATGACGATCGCGCAGACGCCATGGCTTGCCAGTTCCGGCCTGCTGCAGGCGATTTTCTACGTCGTGGCGGGCCTGGGCTGGGTGCTGCCCGCGATGCCGATCGTCAGCTGGATGTCGCGGCCGGACCGCCCGGTCTAGGGCCTGACGCCCTTTGCCGGCTTCACCGGGGCAAACATCACCCCCGACAGCATCACGCGCAACATGCGCAGCGAGCGATGCCGTCCGTCCCATGCGACCCTCGGCAGCGCATGCAGATCGGTGTGCCCCCGGGTCTCGACGACGCCGGGGAGCGCTGAAACTGCGCTCGCGAACCCGGCTTCCTGCGCCATCATGGCGTGCTCGCGGCGCCAGGAATTGCGATCCCCGATAGGATAGGCGAAATGCCTGACGTCGCGGTGCAGGGCGGCCTGCATGACGGCCTTGCCCATCGCAATCTCGCGCTGCGCATCGACCGCGCGCAGGTTGGACAGAACCGGATAGTTCACCGTCGCGCTGCCGATCGTCACCAGCGGATCGGCTGCGAGTTTCGTCAGGTCATCCCAGTCCATCGCCATGTCGCGCGACAGCGCCGCAAGATCGACCGAATAGCGCGTACAGAGATCGTTGATCGCGAAGGTGAGATCCTGCGGTGGCAGCACGCGCATCCAACTCATCAGAAAATCGTAGGTCTGAATTTTCTCCGACGTGGTACCCGTGCCGAATCGCCGCTCCTTGCGATCGATCACCAGGCTGATGCGGTTTTCCTGCGCGATCAGGTCTTCCAGCGCCAGCCACCAGGCTTCGCCGAGCCCATCCGGAAACGCGGTCGGCAGGTAGACCGCGAAGGGCACGCCGTGCTTCGACAGCACCGGATAGGCCGATGCGATGACATCCTTGCAACCGCCGTCGAAAGTCAGGCAGGCGAATCGATTGGGCTGGGGCAACGTGACCGCGCGCCGGCATACCTCGTCCATCGAGACCAGATCGAATTTCCAGCGCTTCAGCGCGCGGACCGTCCGATCGAGAAACTGTGGGGTGATTTCACGCCAACGATTCGGTTGGAACCGCCCGGCACGGCGCGGCCGCACGCGCTCAAACCGCAGGATGATGCCGGCGCCGCCGGTCTGCCGCTGCTTCAGCCTGAAGTAACCGCTGAAATAGGCGAGCTCCATCCCCGCCCGCTGCAGGATCCCGATTTCCGACACCAAGGTTTCGCCCCCAACTGCGGCCGCGCGGCTCAAGCGCGGCCGATCACCCTTACTCTTTGTTGACGTTTCCCTGCGAAGGTCGGCGAAAGCCACAATAGTAAACAATTCATATAACACGGGCTCTGCGATGACCATGGCTGCCGCGATTGAAGACCGCACAGCGGATGCAAACGCGTGGTCGACGGCAAGCCGCATCGAGAGCGTCGATATCGTGCGCGACCTCGCAGCTGCCGAGGCCGTCTGGCGCAACCTCGAAGGCCCGCAAGCCTCGTTCACGCCATATCAGCGCTTCGATCTTCTCAAATCATGGCAGGCTAGCGTCGGCGCGCGCGAGGGACTTGCTCCCTTCATCGTGATCGGCTTCGACACCGATCGCCGTCCGCTGCTGCTGTTGCCGCTCGCCCTCAGGCAAGCCTACGGCGCGCGCTGCGTCAGCTTCATGGGCGGCAAGCATTCGACCTTCAACATGGCGCTGTGGGACCATGATTTCGCCGCAAGTGCGACTACTGCCGACCTCGACGGCCTGATAGCGGCGATATCGCAGCGCTGCGAAGCCGACGTCCTCGCGTTGCACCAGCAACCGGTTCGCTGGCGCGACCTGCCCAACCCGCTCGCGCTGTTGCCGCATCAACCCTCGGCCAACGATTGCCCGCTGCTGACGATGGAGCCTGGCGCCGCCCCCACCGCTCTGATCAGCAACTCGTTCCGCCGCCGCCTCAAGGGCAAGGAGCGCAAGCTGCAGGCCCTGCCCGGCTATCGTTCTCACATTGCCTCGACGGAGGCCGACATCACCCGGCTGCTCGACTGGTTCTTCCGCGTCAAGCCGCTGCGCATGGCCGAACAGAAGCTGCCCAACGTGTTTGCCGATCCCGGCATCGAGGGTTTCGTGCGCAGCGCCTGCACCACGAAGCTCGCCGACGGCAGGCACGCGATCGATATTCACGCGCTGGAATGCGACGAGGAAGTCATCGCGATCTTTGCCGGTGTCGCCGACGGCTATCGCTTCTCCATGATGTTCAACAC
>DAIMKE010000515.1:0-5081 GCA_036721875.1 Bradyrhizobium sp.
CGCATAGACGATCCGACCGCCGAGCCTGCGGAACACGGGGCCGGTGCCGTAGCAGCGATGCTTTTCCAGCGTGCGGGCCGAGAGGCCGAGGTGGATCGCCGCGTCGGGCGTCTTGAGATAGCGTGGCGTTGTGGCGGCGACAAGCTCGGCCATGATGATCCTCCTGGTGACGGCCGGCCCCGAAAAAGGGGTCCGGCGGACAGGAGGGAATGATGGCGAAATGCCCCCTATGTGGAGAAGGGGACGCGGGCGACCGGGTCGCCAATGTCCCCCTCAGCCGCCCCGCAGCAACCGGATGTAACCGCCGTCGCGCAGCTCGACGGCTTCCTTGAGCCAGCGTCTGATGCACTTGCGTTCCGCGCTGTCCGTCCATTCGGTAGGCGTGTAGTGACGGACCTTGGGGTGGATCAGCGAGGCGGCCAGCTCTCGCTGGCTGGCGCCCGCGCGGCGACCGTCGAGCACTTGCAGCAGGGTGAGGAGATGTTCGCGCCGGAAGGGCGGCGGGCGTAGCGCGGGCCGGCCGCCATGCCGCTGAGGCGGCGGCACAGGCGCTCGGCCGATGCGAGGCGCGCGAAGGGGGCGGGTTCGATCGGCACCATCAAGGCCATCGCGTCGTGACGTGATCCGCACACGCACAGATGCTCATCGCCATCGGGATCGGCGAGGATGACATGCAGGACGTCGCCCATCCTGATCCGGGCGCGAATGTCGCCCAGCGCCGCCAAGTCGAGCGGGCCGGCGCCGATGCCGGCGACCGCGGGCGCGAGGATGATGCTCGCCGGCGAGAGGTCGGGGCGCGCGACCGCCAGCTTGCGGTCGAAGGCCGCGCCACGTTTCACGCGGCCGAGCGCGCGCTGGTATTCGGCGCGATAGCGGGTATTGCGGCCGAGATAGCCGATGGCGATGTCCGTATATTGCAGCGCGTCGTCCCCGGTCTCGTTCAGGGGCGCGCGCCAGTCCCTCTCAGGCGGCATCGTAACCCTCCCAAGCATGGCCCTCTGCGGGGCGCGTTGGAAGATGTTCTCACCGCCGCCGTTGCCGAGAAGCCCTGCCGGGCAGGCGGCCGCATAGCGGATTCAAGTCAGCATTTTGAAGGGATTATACGCACCGCTGCGCGTGTTCCGGGGCCGCTCTCAGTTCGGCGGCGGGCGCAGATAGTGGCGATAGCCGGTCGCGGTCATCCAGCGCGCGCGGGCGAGATGCGAGTCATAGACGGAGCGGGCGCGTTCCGGTTCGGCGGCAGGGTCGATCCCGAAGATGATGCGAACGGCTTCGCGCCAGTCGGCATTTTCGTCGGCCGCATCGAGCAGTCGCCAATAGGTCCGATGATGATGCTCATCATAGTCGGTGACATGGGGCGCGTCCGGGGCGCGATCCTCGAAAGCGGCTATTGCCATCGCCTCGTTCCGCTTTCAGCCATAGCCCCCTGCGCCTGCTGATTCATCGCCTATACACCATAATGGATCGAAGTAATCGCACCGTCTTTGCTATGGCCCTCTGATACTGCGCGAACAGTCGGACCCGCTCCGTTGCCGGCTACTTGCGCTGTTCGGGACTTGAATCGGTCACGAGCAACACGCCTCGGCCTCGATCCGAATCGAGGAAGACAATCCCCGCCGCCTCAAGCGCCTTCATCACCTGATGCCGGGTATTGTCGTTCACCGGCTTATAACTCTCCGATTCCAGCCGCTTCAGCGCGGTCAGAGCAATAATGGCCTTCTCGGCGAGCGTCTCCTGTGTCCAGCCAAGAAGTGCGCGAGCGGCCCGCACCTGGCGGGAAGTGATCATGCAAGATCACCTCCACAACCTTCGGGTCGTTCGCTACGGAAACGACTATTATAGTCGTCTTGGGGGAATTGGAATATCCTGATCGCGAGCTGGGTGAATACCCGGCGAGCGCGCCCTTTGAGCGGCCGCGCAGACCATCGGGATGCGCGGCCGCCGCCGATCCGGGGAGCGGGTCGGCGGCGTCGTGTGGGCGATGGGAAGCGAAGCCGCAGAGCCGGGCGGTCCAGCCCTGCGGCTCGAAACGGTCAACCCGTTTTTAGGCGCTGCATCCCTTCGGCTAGCGTCCAGAGCGCGCGATTGAGTGTCACATTCTGGTCGATGCCATTGATGGCGCGAGTCTGGCTGCGGCGGATACGGCCCTCAGCGTTACGCTTGCGGCCATGCAACCCGCCCCGAATGACGTTCTCCTGAATCACGTTGAACGTGCTCCACAGGCTGTTGCCTACATCCTCGCGGCGGCGCGGCTCGATGATCTGCTCGGGGGGAAGCGGGCTTTCATCATCGCCATAGCGGGCGACAAGGCTTACCTCGCCAAGCAAGCGCTGTTCGTCTCGCGAAAGCTGCACACCCTTCATGGTCTCGCTGGCGTCGATCAGTCGCGGAAAGTCTTCCGCCACGGTATAAACGCCCTCGATAATGTCGTCCTGAATGTTGCCCTTGTGCGGCACGCGGACCTCCTCGAACCGCTCGCCCGCAATCATGCTGTTGGTGCAGACGAAGCGCAGCATCCCAGCGAACATCTGATAGGCGCTGGTCCCGTCATGGCTGTTAACGATGATGACTTCCGCCGCCTCCGGCTTGCCGATACCGTCATCCCGGCGCAAGCGCAGCATATGCTTGGCGTGGCCGTGGCGGCTGCCGTCGCGCGGGACCGACTGCACGGCGAAGAACGGGAACCATCCTTCGCGGCGCAGCCCCTCCACGATGTCGATGGTGGGGACATAGACATAGCGCTCGGAACGGCTGTCGTGCGCCTCGCGGGCGAAGATGGATGGCACGTGGCGATACAGCGCCTCGTTGTCGAGCGGTTCACGTCCGCTGATCTGGTGGGCGTTGCGGCCGAACCGGGTAGCGAGATGATGGATGCTCATGAGTCTGTCCTTCCTTGGGTCTGGGTTTCGCGCAGCGAAGCGCCGCGCTGAAACCCTGCCCGGCGGCGAGCCAGGGGTAGCAAAGGGCAAGGGCGGCCGGGGCGGAGGGGGATCACCCGGCCTGCACAAGCGAAGCGCGGAAGGCTGGGGATACCGCCCCGGACGGTTCCACTTCCCTTGCCCGGCGCGAGGGCAACGCCCTTAGCAACCGCGCGGCGCCAGCCGCGCTGCGACCAGCGCGACGATCAAGGATGCTTGATCGGCCCATCTGGATTAGAGATACCTGCGAGCAACTCGCAAATAGTGCCCCGCCCATAATCGGGCGCGGATCAAGAACCGAAGACCTGGAAGGACAATAATGAACAACAGCGACCTGGCCGAACAACTGGCTGCCGCCCACGGCGTCACCAAGACCGATGCGAAGAAGCTCGTCGATGCGGTGTTCGCCGCGATCGGTGACGCAGCCGCCAAGGGCGAGGAAGTCTCACTCAACGGCTTCGGCAAGTTCAAGGTGAAGGCCAGCCCAGCGCGCGACGGCCGCAATCCATCGACCGGCGAGACGATCAAGATCAAGGCGTCGAAGAAGCTGGTGTTCACGCCCGCCAAAGCGGTCAAGGACAAGCTCAACGGCTGAGTTTATGGGGGATGGCGCTTCGCCCGGCTCGCCGGGTGGAGCTCCAGTTCGCGGCGCTCAATAGAGATTGTCGCGATAGTCCTTGTCCAAGCCCTTCTTGAGCAGGCCGGTCACGCCGGGGACGGAAAGAGTCGCGCGCGCCAGACTGGCGCCGATGCCACCCGCCTTGTTGAGCTTGATATGCTCGACAAACAGCTCGGCGGGGTCGATGTCGGTTTCCGTGTGAACCGGCCAGAGGCCCGCGCGGGCCAGCGCCGGGCTTTCGCGCAGGTCGAGCGTCTCGATCTCCACGCCGATCGCCAGCAGCGGAGTCTTGTCCTTGACGGTGAAGCGCTCGCGCGCCGTCGCGTCAGTAGTAAGACGGGCTTGCCCCCGCACGACGGCGATCCGGTTCGCGCCGGGGATCAGCAGCGCCAGCGCGATATTCGGCTGCTCGACGACGTTGCGGAAGCTATCCACGCGGCGGTTGCCGGGCCGGTCGGCGAACCACAGCACGTCCCCATCGAGCTGCGCCATGCAACCGGCCGGATCGCCCTTTGGGCTGAGATCGGCGCGGCCTTCCGCGCCGATCGTCGCCAGCGCCAGGAAACGGCTTGCGGCAACGAAGGCGGCAGAATCGTCAGGAGCGTGGGCCGGCTGCGCCGCCCATAGTTCGGACCGGATCAGCGCCTTGGCGCAATGACCGTAGCATTCGTCCACGGCGACACGGACATGATCGGCGTCGATGCCGGCGACCCGGCCGTTGACGCGCAGCGTCTCGCCGATGCCGGAGAGGAGGAACAGCGCGTCGAACGCCGCGCCCGGCTGCGCGAGAGCGGGATCGTCGAGCAGCGCCAGCGGAACGCGCAATTCCTGGGCATCGCCGCTGGCGAAGCCCGGCGCGCTGCCGGCCAGTGTGATGCCGACGCCCGATCCATCGCCGAAGCCGGCGAACATCAATTGCGATGCGGAGATCCAGCGCAGCGCGCCGACATCGAGATGGTCGATCACCTTGAGGTGCATCGGCGGCGGAGTCCTGCCGATCACGCTTTCCAGCTCGGCGACGGTGGTGATCGCCGCGCCGCTCATTGCAGTGTCCGCACGGGCTGGCCGAGCGTGAGCGCCAGCATGATCCGTGTCGAGCAGAGCGCGCAGTCGAGCGCGTTCGCCGCGTTCTGAGGGCAGTCGAGGCAGCGCGGGCTGGATCCATCGACCAGGCCGAGCAGCAGATGCTCGTCGTCGGACAGGCCCGGTCCTTCGCCGACGATCATCGGCCGGCCGAGCGCCGTTTCATAGAAGAGGCATAGGCTGTCGAGCACCGGCGCGAGCATGGTGCAGTCATGGGCGTCGAGCGTGTGCGCCAAGCGGGGCTGCACCGACGCTCCACTGTCCCGCGCATTCCGCCAGCACCGCGCCGCATCAACCAGCATCGCCGGAACGGCGATCGCATCCTGTGTGGGCGGCGAAAAATGGCGGGTCACGTGTCGATCCTTCCTAGACTTGGCCCCTTTCGCTTTTGCGAATGATTCTTAACTAGCCTGACGCCGTGTCATCGGCAAGTGCGAATGACCGTCTGATCGAGGAAGGCG
>DAIMKE010000516.1:0-5080 GCA_036721875.1 Bradyrhizobium sp.
CATCTAGAACTTCGAGGCCGCCGCCTTGTAGACATCGGCTGCGGCCCTGGGCTGTTGGCGAAGGCAGCAAGTGATCTCGGATTCAGCTACATCGGGATTGATCCAGATCGTGCTGCAATCGAACATGCGCGTCAGAACAATACGTCAGAAGGCGTTGAATTTGCCGTAGCAAATGCATCGGATGTCACCAACTTTATTCAGGCAGAGGATATCGCTGTTCTCAACGGCGTCTGCCATCATCTGTCGGATCATGAGCTCTCCTTCGTCCTGAGTTCCCTGGAGGCTTGTAGTGGGGTTTTCATCCTCGATCATCAGCTCGATCAAGCTACGTCGTTGCTCAATAGGTTCCTTCAGCGAAATGACAGAGGACGCTTCGTCCGGCCGAGCAGCGCCTTCGACCCCCTGCCCGGGTATCGCACATCCTATCGCGTGATGTTCTCCATTCCTTCCAAGACGCTCCCAGCCTGGCGGTATTTTTGTAATTTCTACGTGCCAGTGAAAGTCCACGCATGAGTGCCGACGCGAACGGAGTGATACTTGTCTCCCCTGTGTTCAACGAACAAGAGGTCATTCAGGAATTTCTGACCCGCGTCGCGGCTGTTGCGGAGTCCGCACACCTGCAAGGGCTCGTCATCGTGGACGACGGCTCCAGAGACAATACGTGCGAGTTGATAGCAGAATTTGCCAGAATGTCAGATCGGCCTAAAATTCGCATTGTCAGGCTGAGCCGCAACTTTGGTCATCAGAACGCAACGCTCGCAGGGCTCTCCGTGGCTGAGAAGTGGGCACGGGATCTGAACGTCCCGTTTGTCGCTCTCATCGATGCAGATCTTCAGGACCGGCCGGAACATCTACAAGAACTGCTCAACGCCATGGAAACGTCAGACGTCTGTTACGCCGTCCGGCGATCGCGGGCTGAGGGACCATTCTTCAAATTCGCAGCCAACGTCTTCTACAATCTCCTTTCAAAAACATCCAATCTCAACGTGCCGAGATACGCTGGCACTTTCTCGGTCATGAGGACACATGTCGTCAGGGCCATCCTCAGCAATTCGGACAATATGCCCTATTTGCCGGGATTGCGGGCATGGGCGGGGTTCCGTCAGCGCGGAGTTTCCCTGGATCGGGACGCTCGTTACGCGGGCGATTCGAGAGTTGGTTTTCGTGGTCTCTTTCGCCTCGCCATTAACGCAGTCTTCGCGTACTCGAATCTTCCTATCGTACTCATCGCCTTTCTCGGGACATTCACACTCGCGATTTCCTTTGTCGCAGCGTTCACAATCGTCGTTCTTCGGCTCGCCGGCCTCGTCGAAGTGCAGGGCACCGCCCTCATTATCGTCTCGATCTTTTTCTCGCTTGGCGTTCAGTCAATCTTTCTTCTGATAATTGCTTACAGCATTCGCAGACTCGCCGCCGACGCAGGCCGACGCTCAGCATTTGTGATCATGGAAGACAGACTCCTGAATGAATGAAAGCACCCTATATCGTGACCCGGCAAGTCACACCTACATGGACGCCAGCAATAGCGACGGTCACCACAAGGGGATTCTCGACAACGTACTTGCATATGTAGGCCTGCGACCCGGCGATCACGTCATCGAAATCGGGTCTGGCAGCGGCAGATATTCAGAATTGCTGCTTGCCGCGGGCCTGAAAGTAACTGCGATTGAACCCGACGAAGTACTTTATGAAAAGAGCTTGATCAGGCTTTCGGGGTATCCAAACCTCCGCATCGTTCGCGCTGGAGTCGGAGAGCTTCCCGAAGGGCTCGAGCCGATCCATGCGCTTTGCGGCTTCCATGTACTTCACCATCTCGACGCAAATGCTCTAGACCGGCTCAAAATCGATATCGACCGGATCGCCTCGAAGGAGAATTCGTCTTTTCGCGGCTGGTTCTTCATCGAGCCGAACCCCTTCAACATCCTTTATCCTTTGCAAATTTCGATTCAGCCAGGCATGAGGTGGCGCGAAGAGCGCGGCATCTGGAACCACGAGCGCTACCGGCGCCTGCCATGGACCTTTCGATTCGGATCGGGGCTGTTGCCGCCGCAGGTCTGCCGAATTGTTCCCCCACCGCTACTCAGGCGAGTTCCGAACCAGCTCTGGAAAAAGCGCATGCCTTGGGCTCTATATGAGATTTTGGGCGCGCGAGTAGTCAACAGCACAGAGGCCCCTTTCGATGCAACCAGTTCATTATGATGAGCTTGCGGATCTGGACCTGCACTACTGGTGGTTCCGCGTCCGCTTTGCTTATGCCTCGCGTCTGGCGCTTGGGGCGGTAGCGAAGCCAGGCCTGGTGGTTGACCTGGGCTGCGGCACCGGCGGATTCCTCCATTATCTGACCCGGTCCGGCGGGCTTTCTTCGGCGCAGGTTCTCGGCATCGAGCCTGACCAGCGCGCGGCCAGTATTGCGATGAAGCGAGGCTTGCCTGTCCGTCAAGTGGCCCCTGAAGACATTACGGCCGCGCAAATTCCTCGTGCGGCAGATGTGGTCAGTTTGCTCGATGTACTGGAGCACATAGAGGACGCGCCCGCCGCGTTGCAACAGTTTCGTAAACTGGTCCGCCCCGGCGGATACATCGTAATATTGGTCCCGGCGCACATGGCGCTTTGGTCGGAGTGGGATGTCCGCTTAGGCCACAAGCGAAGGTATTCAAAAGCAATGCTCAAGGCTCACTTGATCGAGGGTGGATGGAAGCCGGTGCAACTCCGCTATCTCTTTTCGGCGATGACCCTGCCCGGCTTGGTGCGTGCAAAGCTAATTGACTCCAAGTCGCTCTCAGCGACGGAATTCCCGCGTGTGCCGCGCTACTTGAACAGCTTCCTGACGCAGGTGTTCGAAGCCGAGACCCGATTGCCCGGCCTTCCCTTTGGCACCTCACTCGCCGCTCTTGCCTGGAACGGGTAAAAGGTATTCTCAATTTATCGGGTTGGGCGCAGCTGACAGGAGCCGCTTGAACCGGTCATCGACACCTTCAGCAGCCATCGACATTCCGAGATAGACCAGCGTTCCATCCGTAAGATCTTGAGCGCCAATCGCCGACAAATTTCCGAGCTTCCGCTCAAGTTCCTCCAACTGAGCGCGCATCCGGGCATAAGGACTATGGAGGAAGGGGATTTCTCTCAATGTTGCCTGAACGCATGCTCCCGCGATCACACCCGCAACAATCGCAGTTCGCAGGCGACCCAATGATTGCAGGCTAACGAATGCGGCCGCGGCTAGCCCCATCAGGAGCGATGGATGCATCACACCAAGTGATCGCGTATGAAGCACGCTCCAGAAGTAGTAGCTCTGATAGGGATCGACGGATTGGTTCACGAAGTAGGGAAACGGAAGCGTAATGAGCCAGACGGCAAGGAACGCTGCCGGCTCCACGACGGTCGGTGGATAACTCGCAACCGTATTGCGCCAAGCGTCCAGGGCCGCGGGCAGGCGAAAGTGACAGCGACGCGCCAGATAGGCGGCGGCCAGCCCGGCACAGACCAGAAAAATGAGCCCTAGCGCAGTCGATGTTCGGAGTCCTGTCAGGTGCCAAACTCGTTCTCTGATCACACCGAACAGAATTGCAGCTGCAATCGGTACCCACGACTTCAGGATCACCCGCGGCCTGAGGACGAGGTCAATACCGACCACGGTGCAAATCAGCAGCAACGTCGTGCTTTGGTGAACGAAGATCAGGCAAAGCAGCAGCCAATACGATCCCGCGAAGCGCTGGGACCATCGCAAGAAAAACACCGCCAAGGCCAGCCCCGCCAGGAGGCTGCGGGGACCGGTGTTGAGCATTGTAAACTCGGGCCCAGGTACCAGCAGGTGGTGCAGAGCCTGTCCCACGCCGTCAAGAAATCCCGTCTCATAAAATGGTGCGAACGAAGCGGCGCGAAGCGGAAGGGCCAATGTCTCAAGTGCGACGGCAACGGCGAATCCAACTGTCAGGGCACCCTTGGGCGATGTAACTGCAGCCAGGCCGACAATGGCCATGGCCACTATGCCAAAGATGATATTGGTGACGATCAAAGTCTCGATCAGGTTCTCACTGAATCGATACTCTCCTTGCAGAACGCGCAATATCGAGCTGACGGCAGCGTAGCTCGCGGACACGAACGGGTAATTGGCCGAATATCTGCTCAGCAGGTCGTATCGTACGACAAAGCCTTGTTCTGCGCCCACTCGGGCGAGCGCGCTTGCCAGTTCGGCTTTCAGGTTTGCTGTTTGGGCCGGGAAGGTCAGTTCTTCTCCCGTGAAGAAGTACCAAAGCAGATCGTCGCTTATGTACAATCGCCCGATGTAGCCGGACAGCTGAATCGCCCAAACGAACAATGCCAGCAGAATCAGCAGCAAATAGGAGTTCGTTTTGTTGAGAGTCAACTTGGCAGCTCGCAAATATCGGGCGCGCTAGCATGCCCTGCCCGCTTCCACGCCGCCCACAACTTGCATCATCGCCGTCGATTGTCCACGGAATATTGCGATATTGCCGCGGCCAAGGTCCTTTGCGGAGAAGCAAAGCGCACGAACTGGCTCGGCGCTCGAACTCGCCCGGAGTAGGCCTCGATATCAGCGGAAGATAAAATGTCCCATCGCATCCGCAAAATGCAGACTCTCGTAGCTCCCACCGAAGTTTCCCATGCCAGGAGCTAGATCGAAGTAATCGCCGGCAATATCCGCTGGAGCCGCCTCTCCACTCATAAGCTTCAATATATTCAGCGGATCTGCTTCAGAAGGCGAAGTCGCAACGGTCGGCTGTAGTCCACCGGCTCCCTTGTTCCAATTGTTAAGATCCGTACGGAAAAGAAAAGCATCGTTCACAACGACGCTGGCCGGCGCGCCTTGCGTAGTCGGGTTATCACTTACAAGCACGGTATTTGATGCAATAGCGCCATCACCGTTGAGGTCCTGGTGGAACCTCGCCTCCGCCGACGCCAGTGCGACGCTCGTGCCCGGCATATCAGCGATGTTGCTGAGATAGTTTCCGTTGCTGTCGGTAGTCCACACCGTGTACCGGCCGCTCGACGTGTCTTTCCAGGCGACTTCATAGCCACTGCCCGTCGCCTCGGCGCCGATCGGCGCCCAGCTGCCGAACTG
>DAIMKE010000517.1:0-5078 GCA_036721875.1 Bradyrhizobium sp.
GAGCGAAGCGACGAGTAGAGCGCGGGCCGAAGGCATCGCCCGTATGCCATCAGCAGGAGCCGTAATCCGGCAGGTTGCAGGGAGTTCGTGCATTATCACTGCTCGTTAGTCCACACGGGTTCCGCTCTGCCGATCACTGCGGAGGCAGGAAGTGGCCCGAAGTAGCGGCTGTCCAACGAGTCGGTTGACTGCCAGTTCATGACAAAGATGTCGCCATCAGCAATGACGCGGCATCCATTCCAAGCCGGAAGCGGACGGCCTCTCCCGTCGCGTTCTTGCGCCTGGCCGACCTCGACGCCGTCGACGGCGATCGTCAGGCGGTTTCGGCAAACCTTCTGTCCGGGGAGTGCCAGCACGCGCTTCAGCATGGGGACACCGATCGGCAGATAGCCATTGAGATCAAGGAATGCAGCAAGGAGATCAGGTGGCTGAATCGCGACAAGTTCGGTAACGACCAACGTGGTCATCGGCTGAAGGCGGTAAAGGCCAATCGGAACGCTGTTCGATGCATTCCATATGTAGCGTGGTGGCGCTCTGCCGATCGTCCAAAGGAGAAGAACGGTTGCTACAGATGTCGTGAAAACTGTCGCACGCCGAGCGCTCATGACGTCATCACCCTCCTCCGATGGAGCCAGGCCTGATGCCTGGACCGGGTGTATGGCCGAGGTATTTCGTTGACCGACAACCGGTTATGCGCATGGTGCCAATAGTCGGGGGCGGCGTCGGCAGGGTCGATGCCAATCGCTTCGACGGCATCGATCAGCTGCAGCACGCGCTCTACCTTTGGCCAACCTGACAGGCGCAACAGGCTTTCGCTGCCCGGCCTGACATAAGGGACAGTCGAACAGCGTTGGCCGGGTGCTACCGCCCGCAAGATGTCGATGCGGGAAACGACCGTCCCAAAGTCGTTCGACATCCAGCGTACGAACGCAAAGATGCTGCCGGGCGCGAATGACAGGACACGCCTGCGACGATCCAGAATTCGCTCCTCGGCGACGCGACCGAAGCGAATTCGGTTCTCGATGCGACTTTCAAGCCAGAGAAGCTCGACCTGCGTGAGATCGCTCATGCGGCTGCTCCGTCTGCTTGGAGGCCAAACGCTTGCAGGCCCACACGCCTCTCGCGGTGGTTATGCACAGCAGGGAAAACCGCGCGGTCCGTTAGAAGAAATCCGAAGGATTTCTGGTTAGTAATGTTACGGCGGCTCGAACGCGCCTGATAACAAGCGCTTAAGACCGATTTCGGTCCCCGATAGCACGAGGATCCGGTCCCCGATGGCACGAGGATTGTGGTCCCCGATAGCACGAGTTGATTCACAGCTTTTCTCCAGCATGAGGGGCGAGCCCGCGCTTGCGAAGCCGCTCCTCGAACGGGTCGGTGCAACGGGGAGCAAAATTCAGGCGTTCGACGCCGTTTGGGTCGCGCGTGATCACTAGCTCATAGCCGGGCAAGGTCTGCCGACGGACTATTTCGCGCAGGTCGAACGCAAAGTGTTTGAGCGGCGAGAGGCTGCCGGACTTGGCGTGGAGATGCAGAAAATCAAAACTCCAGCCGCCCTGCTGGCGACCGCCATGCTTGCGGGCAAGCCGGTAAAGCCAGCGCTCGAGCCCACCGGTCAAATCGAAATAAGCGCGGTCGATGGTCAGCACGAGCGCGTCATCGAGAACGCCGGCATAGAACCAATCTGGCAGGATCAGTTCGAGGCCCGACGGGCGCCCGTTTATATCGGCCGTCTCCTTCCATTCGTTGATCCAGGAGAAACGATGCCGCCGCCGTTCAGCCGGCTGGCGGATCGATGTCACCACCGATGTTGCCTGCAACCGGTCGAGACCTGCTTTGAGACGATCATAATCGCGCGCGCTGGTGCCGCGGCCAACGAAGGTCAGAATTTCGTAAGGGGTTGCGGCCATCAGGCGCGAGGTTTTCAGGCCGGCGTCGCGTGCCTCGACGATTTGCGAGGCTGCCCAGATCAGAACATCAGCATCCCAGATCGTGGCCATGCCGTGCTCCGGCACGGCTTCGACGCGGATCGAGGTTGCGCCCGCGCGGAAATCGATCGGGACGACCCGCTTTGTCTTGGCGAGCGAAAAGAACGGATAGGCCATCAGGTCCTGTGCGTCGCGCGGTGCGAGGTCACCGGGCAAGGCACGGAACAGCTCGAGCTGGCTGCGCTCGGATCGTCGTTTGTGCCGCATTTGCCAAGCTCTCACAGCACTCAACGGCGTACCTGGCCCGCATAGGGGCGCAGAGCCGGGTGTTTCTTGGCAGGCAGTACGGTCCCCTTGCCGGGATCGGATGTCGATGTCTTGGCGCCGAGATCGGCCCAGGCCTTCAGATCGTCGAGCGCGTAGACGACGCGGCCGCCGATCTTCCGATAGGTCGGACCGGTGCCGTAGGTGCGATGCTTTTCCAGGGTGCGACCGGAGAGGCCCAGATATCGCGCGGCCTCGGGCGTCCGCAGGAAACGTGGCGGCAGGCCGGCCATGGGATCGGGCATTTGAGGGCTCCATGATGAGATCGCGCTATCGCTGGCGGTGCCGGCGTGTGTGCGGGGATCATGGAGGAGCAGCCCTTCGCAAGGGGATGCCGAAGATCGAGGGGTGGATTTTCGATACCCAGGCTAGCGCTATTTGTCCTTGCGTCCTGGACGCAGGAGTTCGCGATAACCGCCACGCATCAAGGCAAGGCCGCGCTGCACGAGGCGGATGGTAAGATTGCGCAAATCGTGCGTCTTCCAGCCGCGCTCCGGGATGCGCTTCTTTCCAAAGAGGCCTTCGGCGATGGCGCGATAGCTCTTGTTTTCATTGCGCCCGTCCAGTGCGCGCAAGACCAACGCAAATCGCTGGCGCCGTTGCTGAGAAAAGCCGGATGGCGGTGGGCCGGGAGAACGGCCGCACAGCGTGCGCCAGAGCGAATGGGCGGCCTGGGCGCGGAGCTCAAACGACGAGTCCATTGGCAGTTCTATCGCTTGCGACACGCCAGCCGCAGGCAGTTCCTTCATCCACAGGCGATGCGTGGCTCCACCGAACCGCAGCACGGCATGCCAGCCGTCTGCGTTCTGCCGCAACTCGTCGGGCGACAGTCTCGTTAGATCCAGAGCGATTGGTTGAGCAGAAGCTTGCGACGACGAAGCGCTAACCGACAAAACGGTCGGCAGAACTTCTGGCGCCCAAAACACGGTCTGCTCGTGGCAGGCCTTTTGCGGGTCAGCCGCGAAAAGACAAGCCCCATTTATTCCGGAATTCGGCCGGAGCGGCGTCGAGCGGATTTTTAAGCCCGTGATAGTTTCTTCGGTATTCGGGATTACGACGAAGGCATTCCCAGGCGAGACCGGTCGGGTCGGCGTTCTGTACTTTTGAATAGGCCTCGGGCGAGCGCCAATCGAAATCCGGCATTATGCTTACTCCCACGCGAAACAATGCCGCGATGCAACACGCCAAATGTGGACCGTTTATGGTTGCATTACGTATCCCACCGGTTGGTTACCAGATTTTCCCGCAGTACAGCAGATTCTTCCTTCTGATCTGGTGCAGATTGACGTCTTATCGATCGGCGGCTCCGCCTCGCAGCAAGTGACCATAACCATGATTTGTCATCCATCTTGCGCGAGCGAGATGGCTATCGAAGGCGCCGCGGGCGCGCTCCGGGTAGCGTTCGGGATCGATGTGAAGGACGATTCTTGCAACATCCCGCCAGTCCGCATGGTCAGCGTGAGCATCCAGCAGCCGGAGATAGGTGACGACGTGTTGCTCGTCATAGGCCGTCAGCACGGGATCATCCGGTGCCAGGTCCGCAACATCGGGATCAAGCGGGGGTGACGGCATGTAACTCCTTCGAGAGGCGACATAACTGTCGCCTGTCCCCATTCAGCGATAGCCCCACTCTAGTCCTATTCGTCGCCGTTCGCAGCCAAGCTTTGCGAGGACTGCTGTTCCTTAACGTTCGAATGTCAGCACTTGGGAATACACACTATAGGAGATAAACCTCATAGTATGTAAAGACGCAATTTGCGCGAATGGATATGCGCAAGTTGGTTGGCCGAAACTTCGAGCGATTGCGGAAGCAGAAGCGCTTCACGCAGGAGAAGTTTGCGGAAGCATCCGGCTTTACCCAACAATATGTCAGCGGTCTTGAACGCGGACGTCGCAATCCGACCATCGTTACATTGTTTGAACTCGCATCGACACTGGGCGTAAGCCATGTCGACCTGGTGCTACCGGACGATGAAGCGCGTGGCGAACGATCCAAATCCTCCAAGAAGAAGTGAACGGTTCCACCTGAATATCCAACACTGACGAATGTGGCTCTGTGCTTTCGCGCGAGCCGGGCCGATAGGCCCGGCGAGCGCCGGCGCGGACACGCGCCGTCGCCTGGGCGCTTGAACGAGGATGGAAAGCGGCCGCGCAATTTTCTCAAATTGCGCGGCTCATTTTCTAGATGGCGCGTTCCATCAAGCGCTTGGCCTTGCCCTCCAGTTCCAGCCGCGTATCCTGATGGGACTTGGTCCGGGCCAGCGCGGTGATCCCTTGCACGAAGTCAAAGACGCTTTCGGGCTTTCTATTTTCCTCGCCAAGCACGGTTTCGATAATCTTCGCTGTCTCCGATTTGGAAAACCCGCCTTTGCGCAAGAAGCTGTCACGGTCCTCATCCGTCCGGGCAACAATCTGACCTCGAGCGGCTTTGATCCCGGCAACGAATGGCGCGGGCGAAGAATTGGCAAAGCTGGTCAAGGCCGGTGCCGCCTCATGCGCGAAACGCTGGCCTGCGAATTTGGAATGCCGGATGGTGATTTGTTCGAAATTCTCGACGCCCCACAGATTGCGGTTCATGCAGACGGCGCGGAGGTAGAACGAGGCGATCCCGAGAGTCTTCGATCCGACCTCGCTATTCCAGCAGTAAAACCCCCTAAAATACAAATCCGGCGATCCGTCCGGCAAGCGCCCCGCCTCGATGGGGTTGGTGTCATCGACCAAAAACAGAAACACGTCGCGGTCGCTGGCGTAGAGCGTCGTGGTGTCCTTGGTCACGTTCACGAAGGGATTGTGGGTCATGGTGGCCCAATCCAGCACGCCCGGCAC
>DAIMKE010000518.1:0-5076 GCA_036721875.1 Bradyrhizobium sp.
CGCAGGTGGCGCGAGGGATATTTTCCATGCTCGTTTCGATCAACCACGAGGAAGCGACTCTGCGGCTATCTTTGGAATAGTTAATGAAATGCCGTGGACTCGGCGAAAGCCACCGCGTCTAAGGCGAACCGAAAAAGAGCCATGGCGGAAGCAGCCTCTGCTGCGTCTGGGTGCCGCCCGAGATGCCGGGCAGGCTTTGCTGCGCCAAGCGAGGATTGCTGGGATCAACGCCCGCCATCGAAGCGATCCAGCCAGCGACGCCGCCGGACGAAGAGCTTGAGTTGGCCGGATGGCCGACAGACCGCACCGCCGCGCTGGAAACAGGCGTCCGCCCCTGGCCAGCGTTTGCTTGATCCAGATACTGAAAATGCTCCTTGATCGCAGGCGGCGGAGCTGCGGTAAAGCTCGGTAGCAACCCTGCCGGCGTGCTACCAGGATATGCAAACTCCCTTCGACGAGCGGCGCTCAACTGTGCGTCCGTGAAGGGATGGTAGACCCGGCCGATTCCGCGATCTGGGCCCGGCTCATCCAGCCGCCCGTGCCCGCGATATTCAATGTCATAAGAAGTCCCCTGGCCCTCGGGATCGTATTTTAGTCTCGCTGCTTCCCGAGCCAGTTCAACATGTGGCCTTTTCCAATTGTTGTGGCGAAAATCGAAATCCGTGTCCAGCGGCCTGATTTCAACTCTCTTGAATGTCTTGGTCCCATCTGGGTTGACGACCACATCACCAGAGATCCTGGCGCTTTCATCTCCAAACAAGAGCGCTCGGGTCTTGAAGTCGCCAGATTCCAGATTCGTAAGATAATGCGTCATGCCCGTCCTTACCGATGGGTCTCGCTCGTTAAGCGGCGCCAGCTTCCAGAGATCGTACGTCCCCGGGGCGAGATCACGACGACCAAGAACACTATCGATTATCGGAAACATTCCCGGATGATAGTATCGCCCTGGACCTTCGCTCATGTACCAAGGCATATCCACGGCAACCGGCAAGGGCCGCCCGGCGACCGGGACCGGCGTACCCGATGCGGTTGGCTCGTAATAGTGATCGAGAAATTTCTGCCACGTCCAACGATCACGATTTGTCAGCTTGACTTCATTTCCAGACATTACCTTTTGCCTTTAATAGTCCGCATCTTTGTAGGAATCAGAAGTGGAAATCGTGCCGCAGTTCGACATCACCACAAGGGCGGTATGGCTCTGCGCACTTCTCGATGCTCGCCAATACATGCCGGAGGGCACGGCTGAAATGCTTGCGCCCAGATGAACATCCCAGAAAATTAACCCCAGAATGTTGCGAGACCGAATAGCCCTACAGCAATCTTCCGTTCTATCGAGGGCCGCAACAAAATCTGGCGCACTTCCGAAGCGCTCGGAACTGAAAAAAGGGGTTTTGACCATTTTTCTCCTTGCGACAGCAATCGCGTCCTCCTCTGACTGAATGGGATGGTCTCCCGGTTCGCAATAATTGTTTGTGCGATAGACAGACTGAGCGACCCACACGAAGAAGGAAAGGGCTACCGCGAGAGCGACATTCCTGATCTGACGGATTTTCCTCATGCTTTTCCTCGATCCCTGGGATGACCAGCTCTGCCATTACCTTTGGCATTATTCATGAACAGCGTTATGGCTTTGAGTGCACAATTCCAGGATCTATTATGCAGATCATCGGCCTCTCTCATCCAAGAAACCTTCTCAGCGTTTGCCGGATTTTCGCGCATGATAAAGCGCAACCGCGTCCTTGATATCGCCCGAGCTCGATAGCCTGGCGCTCAGCGTCCGCAGATCCGCCTGCTGCCGTTCTCCCGGCGAGCGCGCTGTGCCGGGCCGCAGCACGGGCGGCAGCGGCCGCGACGCCGCGGCATCCTTTGCCTTCATCATCAAGCGATATTTCGCCGCGTCATACTGAAGCCCACGAAAAATGATCAGGCCGTCGCCGGGCGTCTCGATCTTGTCGTTGAACAGCTTGAACCCGCTGCCGACGCCGAGCGAGGTGATCTTGCTCTCGATCAACCGCTTGGAGGATTGCGCCAGTGTCCGCTGCGCCTCGCGGATACAGACCGCGAGTGTGCCCCGTTCTGCCTGGCAGGTCTCCACCAGAAGTTCGCCGAAGAAATGCGACTTTCCGGAGCCGCGGCCCCCAAAGACCCCCTTGTAGCGAGCGGGCGCTAGAAGAGGCTCGAACACCTTCGCTGTCGGAATTCTTAGAATATGCAATGACGCGTCCTGTCTGACGATGGGGTCGAGCGCGAGTCAGCGGATCGGTATTTTACTCTCTACAAGCGGCCATTGAGCGCGCGAAACAGCCAGGGTTGCGGCCCGTCGTTTTCGAATCCGGTACCGTACGACGCCAGCGCACGCGGGATCGGATTTGCGGGGTCGTTGCCGGCCAGCGCGGCAATTCGGCCAGCGAGGCCTCTTGGCGATTCGAGAGAATAGGGGCTTGGAGGTCGATCCGGTTGAGAAGACCCCGTCACTCCATTGGGATTTCCGGGTGGATCGACGCTTCCGCCCAATGGCGCGTTGCGCGGCATGACACGACCATTCAAAACGCGGACACTCTGATCATCGTTGAAGCCGGTTATCGCCTTTTCAGACGATAGCTGCTCTACCGCGCTGCGGACAAAATCGAAAGATGGTTGGTTGGCGATCGTCCGACTCAAAACTCGAATTGGCTTTCTGCCTTCATCAGTTTGCGGCACCGGCGGTTGGGTCTCGATGCCAATTGGCAGGGCACCATTGTTTAGAAATCTTGGACTTATCACCCTGGGATCATCAATTGGGTCGTCAGTATTCGGGGGAATACGCCAAATGCCGCCTCCGCCTTCACTATATCGTGCGGCTTCTTCGACCTTCCCTGTCGCTTGGTCGATCAAATCGATGATAGAATTCATAATAAAGCCAGGGTCGTCAGCAAATTGCTTCGATGCAATTACCCTATCCTTGAATGCTTTCAGATCGTTGACCGTACTGTCTCCAAGCTCGCCTACCAGCGGCTTTCGCGGCCCAGCGTCCCAGTAAGATCCAGGGCCGTTCAGATAGTAGTCGATAACGGCGCTTGCATGAGCAATCATTTCAGCCCTATCCGCCTCGGTTATCTTAGTCGCTCTGAAATTTGGCGGCGGCAGCGGCTTTCTTTCTATCGGAGCCATGAAGATGATCCCAGTGGTTGCAACAATAGCCTTGCGAAAGGAAAAAGCCAGCCGTTTCAAGCCTCTGCTGGCTCCCGCAAATCAAGAGATTCAAGATCGAGCAGTTACGCTATGGGCTTGCGCGCTGTGCACCAACCATCAAGCCTTGAGCGGAGACGGCATGGTGCGGGCACGAGCGAGCTAAATGCCGAATTTCCCGTCTTTACCAGGCGGATTTTTCGCGGCTCCTCGCGGAAGACGAAATTTCAGATAGAGGGCACCCGCGCGTTCATTCTGAATAAACAAACCGCCCCTGGCTCTGGCTCCCTTAAAGAACGGCACTGGGGACGACGGTTTCGACGGATCGATAGTTATGGTGTCTGCAGCATCAGCAAAATAGCAGCAGCTAAGATCGCGGCCATACAAGCGAACACGAGCGTGCAGGGGATCACCTTTGAATATGTCCACGCTGAAGGTCAGTCCCAACGATTTCATCCTCGCAGAGCACACTTGGCCAAATCGACAATCAAGCGAGCCGGCGTCCCGCCCTTGTTCCGTGTCGGCGCCGAATTCGACGCTGAAGTCTGCAGCAAGCACGACGTTGGCCGATAGGAGAATGCCGAAGCACGCCAAGAATGCTGTAACCGGACTGCGTGTGCAATTGCTCACGTGTGACACCCCCTTAGCGCATGCGGCCAGGATCAAAATAGTCGACGCTATCTCAGCGAAAACTGAACCTTAGGTAAAGCGCACCTACGGGTTGATTCTCGATGAACAAGGCGCCCCTGGGTCCCATCCCCTTATACAGCGACACTCGATTTGGTTTTGGGATCGACAACGATCGAATTCGCAGGGCCTGCGAAATAGCAGCAGTCCAGACTGTCGCCATCCAATCTTACGCGAGCATACAAAGATTTGCCTCTCGGGATATTTCAACACGGACTGTCAGTCCCAAAGCTTCCAACTTTCCATCACATGCGTGATCGAATCGACAACTGATCGTGCCCGCGTCTCTTCCTCGGTTTGTTTCGGCACCGAAGTCGAAATTGTAGTCATCCGCGGCAGCAAGACTGTTCGATAGCAGGGTGCCGACGACAGAAAGAGCCACGACGGCCGCAGCTGAATTTCGGGCTAACGCTCGCACTACACTTCTCTACACGCTGCCTGAATGGAGCAAGACCTAATGGAACATAAAGTGAACATTGTCAATCCATCGCACGCCCCGAAGCCGGAAGCGGTTCAAGCATCTTCCTTGTCTGACCGATCCGGCCGAACAATTACCCGCTCGATGCGGTGAATCAATTCGAGCGCTCCGCCATCGCTGTTATCCAATGGCTGCGTGGCCTTGCCCCAGCCGCGATCGAGGATGGCATTGGCGGCCGAGACGCGGGCTGCAGGCGTCGCATCCTTGCACCGCATGACGCCGACGAGAACGCGGATCGCGGTTCGTGTGTGGCTGCGCGCGAGCGAACGAATTTCAACAAGAGTCTTGCCCACGCTAGCTCTCTCGCCTCTCCGTTTCAACATGCTGATCCGCATCAGCATCCGCGTGCGCGATGACGGGATCCGGCACCGCAAAGCGGAACGCAATGGTCGGAAAGTCCGTCTGCGCGTCGTCGCTATTGGGCCGCGGCATCAATTGAATGATTTCGCTCACGAGAACTCCTCCGATACGGCAATGACGACGAGACCGATGAGCGCGAGCGATATCAGACAAGCGGTCATCGGCGTCTCCAAAAGAAACGTGCGGCATGCTCGCGGTGCAGGCAGACCATTTGGGGCGCGAACCTTATCCCGTTGGGGGCCGCGTGCGGCGGGTGACGAGCCGCGCCGCAAGCCGGCACGTTCGCGCGTGCCGGCCAACTGCTTATGGTGATGGAAGGCTCGGACGACGGCATGCCCACGACGCCCAGGCGACGGGCGTTGGGAGATGCGGCGTCGTGCTGG
>DAIMKE010000519.1:0-5070 GCA_036721875.1 Bradyrhizobium sp.
AAGCGAGGCCACCCCCGGCGATGCACGGCAGAAGGCGCGCCTTCTGTTCGGTCGTTCCGAACTCGATCAGCGGCTTCATCGCATGGAAGTTCGTCGCGTAGATGATGCCGGTCGCAGCACAGGCCTCGGAGATGCGCTTGACGATCGCGAGGTACAGGCGGAACGACATGGGCGCGCCGCCGAAGTCCTCCGGAACGAAGACCCGATTGAGGCCGAGTTCGTTGATCGCCTTGACGTTGGCCCAGGGAAATTTGCCCGTCGCGTCGGTGTGCTCCGCATTCGGAGCGATCAAGTCGGCGCACAGCCGGTCGACCTGGGACAGGACCAGCTTATCATCCTCGCCCCAATTGCGGTTGTGGTCAAGTTGGTCGAAAATTGACATCTAGTGATTGGCTCCCTGGCCGCCGTCGATGTAGATCGTCTCGCCCGTCAGGAACGCAATGTTCTCCGCGTAGAGCGCCCCAACGAGCCGCGCCACTTCCTGGGGCGATCCCGCTCGGCCCGCCGGGACGCGGCGTTTCAGCCAGGCCTGGGTCTTCTCGCTGGCGAGGAAATCGCGGTTGAGATCGGTCTCGATGTATCCGGGGGCGACGTCGAGCACACGGATCCCGTCGCGCGCCCATTCGGCCGCGAGGCACCGCGTGATCGCGCCCACCGCGGCTTTCGACGCGCAATAGGCGAGATTGTCGATGACCGCGAGCTTGTCGAAGAAAGAACCGATGTTGACGATCAGCGCGTCGCCTGCGGCTTTCAGGTGCGGGTAGCTCTCGCGGCATGCAACCATGACCGCCGAGGCGTTCAGCCGCATTGTGGTCTCGAAATCGGCGAGCGACAGCTCGGCGCTCCGTTTGCCTTCGTGGGCGCCGGCGTTGTTGACGAGTCCGATGAGCGGCCCCTCGGCAGCGACCTTGGCGATCGCGTCCGCGATGGCCCGCTCTTCGGTCATGTCGCAGGCGTAGCCAGTGCCCACGGCGCTGACGCCGCTGCGCGACAGGCCAACGACCGCAAAGCCACGACGGTCGAGTTCGGCCGCGATGGCCTCCCCGATGCCGCGGCTCGCGCCGGTGACTATGATCTGGCCGCTACGCATCCTTGAACTCCGGTTTCCGCTTCTCGGTGAACGCCGACATGCCTTCCACGGCATCCGCCGTGCCGTAGGCCAGCGTCGAGAGATCCGCCTCGATCTTTAGTCCTTCATGGATCGGCACGTCCAACGCGCGGGACACCGCTTCGCGCACCAACTGCTGAGCGAGAAGACTGTAGGAGGAAAACTCATGCGCGAAAGCCAATGCGGCATCGACGACGTTGCCTTCCACGATCCGGTGCAGCAGACCGATACGCACGGCCTCTTCGGCGGCGACGGTGCGACCGAGCATGATCATCTCCATAGCCCGCGCCTCGCCGATCAGCCGAGGCAGACGCTGCGTGCCACCGTATCCGGGAATCAGACCAAGCTTGATCTCCGGAAGGCCGAGCTTCACGCTCGGAGTTCCGAGCCGGAACGTGCAGGCCAACGCCAATTCCAGACCGCCGCCGAAGGCGAAGCCATTGATGGCTGCGATGGAGGCGAACGGAAGCCTGTCGAGCTTCGCGAAGGCGGCCTGGCCTAGTTCGGCGCCCCGCTTGCACTCGATCAGCGGCCGACCGCCGAGCTCCTTGATGTCGGCGCCAGCGCAGAACGCCTTCTCGCCGGCACCGGTGACAATCAGCGCGCGAACCTTCCATGTCGCCACTTCGGTGAGCGCGCCCGAGATTTCCTTGAGCACGCCGAACGAAAGGGCGTTCAGCGCCTCCGGCCTGTTCAGGCGCAGCAGAGCGCAGTCGTCGAGTGTCGTGAGTTCGACAGGCATGGCTACTTTCCGAACTTGCTGGTGTCCGGCTTGCGCTTCCCCGCAAAGGATGCTGACAATTCGTGGCTTTCGTCGGTTTCGAGATATGGCCGAAGAAGAAGATCGTGCGACACGCGGGCCAGTCCGGATACGCCGCCATGCCGTGCATTGAACGCTCCTTTGATCGAAGCCAGAGCGAACGGACCGCGCTCAGCCACCTCCATCGCGAACTTGCGGGTTTCTTCCTTCAGCTTGTCGTCGGGCACCACCTTGTTGATCAGTCCGATCTCGAGCGCCTCAGCCGCGGATATCTTGGGGTTGCGAAACCACATCTCCTTGGCCTTCTTCTTACCGACCAGATCTTCGAGATACCAGGTGCCGTAACCCGCATCGAATGATCCCATCATCGGCCCCACCTGCCGGAATACCGCGCTCTCCTTGGCGATCGTGAGATCGCATACCACCTGTAGCACGTTGCCGCCGCCAACCGCAAAACCGTTGACGCTGGCGATCACCGGCTTCTGCAGGCGGTCGATAGATTCGTACATTTCTAGAGTCGGCAAAACACCGGCATAAAGCATGGTCTTCTCCATGCCTTCCTTGCGGCCGCCGATGCAGAAGAACCTGTCGCCCGCGCCGGTGATTACGATCACGCGCGTACGCGTCTCGCGGCGGATCTCGTTGATGCAATCACGGATCTCATGACACATGTCGACGGTGAACATGTTGCCATCGTCGGGGCGGTTCAGCGTGATGGTGCCGACCGGACCGTCTTCTTCGTACAGGATGGTGCTGAAGGTCATGGGTGTTTCCTTTCCACTGAGTTCTTGATTTCAGAGACCGTCGGGCAGATAGCGGAGCACGGCGTCGTTGTGTTCGCCGAAACGGGGACGCTTGGGCAGCACTTGATTTTTGCTAGACACCACCAATGCGTCCGAGAAATTGATGCCAGCCGCACGGACTCCGATGCGGATATGGCCGCCGCCGGGCGCGACGCCCGGGATTTCATTGCACCGAAGACTTGATGGCACGCCGTGCACGACAACGTGAAAAGCTCGCATCCGGATCGTCCTAGTTCGCCAGGATCTTGGCGGTATCCGCGCCGAGCCGCGGTGGTGTGGATTCGTTCGAACCACGGAATTGCTCGCTTAACGGTACCGGCAGCGCAGGGATCGAGCGCCCTTCGACCAGGATTTTGCGCGACAGCAGCCCGCGCGCGGCGACATGAGGATCCGCGACCGCATCCTTCAGACTAGCAATGATCGAGCAGCACACGTCCTTGCCCGCGAAGATCGACGTCCACTCGGCTGCGGTCTTCGTCGCGATGATCTCGCCGACCGCGTCGATTGCGTCGCCTTCGTCCGCTTCCGGAGCACGCATTTCGGGAGCGAGGCCGATAGTCGAGCAGAAGTTCTCCCAAAACCTGTCTTCGATCGGCGCGACGGCGAGATGGCGGTTGTCCGACGTGCGGTAGATCTGGTATCGCGGGCTGCCGCCGGTCACCAGCGCGTCGCTGCCGCCTGGCCATTCGTCCGCCGCGAAGCCGCTGCCGAGTCCCCAATAGGCCAGCGTCAGCAGGTTCTCGCCCATCGAGACGTCGAGATAGGCCCCCACGCCGCTCTTGTCGCGCCGGCGTAACGCCAGCAAGATATTGGTCACCGCGGGATAAGCGCCACCGGCGATATCGGCGATCAACACCGGCGGGATCACCGGTGCCCCATCGGCGCCTACGCTCAAGCCGAGAATTCCTGACTCGGCGAGGTAGTTGAGGTCGTGCGCCGCGACCATCGCCTTCGGACCATTCTGTCCCCAACCGCTGATGGCGCAATAGATTAGGCGAGAGTTGATCTCCCTGAGAGCCGCATATCCCAGACCTAACCGGTCCATTACCCCGGGCCGAAACTGCTCGATCACGATGTCGGCTTCCGCAATCAGAGGGCTCAGCCGTTCCACGGCATCACGCGCCTTGAGGTCGATGGCGATGCTCTGCTTGCCGGCGTTGAGCAGCGCGAAATTGACGCTGTCTTCGCCGAATTTCGGCACGTAGCTCCGCATCTCGTCGCCGCGGCCGGGCCGCTCGATCTTCACGACTTGGGCGCCGGCCTCCGCCAGCATCAGACTCGCGAAGGGGCCGGGCAACAGCGTGCTGAAATCAAGGACGCGGATGTCTTCCAGTGGACGCATCTGATTCAGCTTTTCCTGTTCGTTCTGGGTCACGCGCTGCGTGACGACGGCGTCGTCCGGATCTGCTGCGGATGAAGTTGATTGCGCTGCACCTGAAGAACCAGTTCGCGCTTGAGGATCTTCCCGCTCGCCGTCAGAGGAAACTCGCCGACGCGCAGGAAGTATTCAGGCATGTCGTATTTGGACAGTCCTTCGCTGCGGAGATGATCCATCAGGTCGGCCGCCTCGACCGTGCCCGACACCGCGATGCACACGCGCTCGCCGAGCCGATCGTCTGCCACTGGGAAAGCCGCGACGCGTCCAGCCGCGGGATGGCGGACGGCCATCGCCTCGATGTGCGACGGATAGATATTGTGGCCGCCCCGGATTATCAGGTCCTTGAGACGCCCCTCGATGCGGAGATTGCCTTTGGCGTCCATGACGCCAAGATCTCCAGATAGAAACCAGCCGTCGCTGTTGAAGCTTCCTTCGGTTGCCGTCTGGTTGCCCAGATATCCGAGCATCAATGCAGCGCCCCTCCCACCGATATGACCGACCTCGCCGGGAGCGACTTCCTTGTCCGGATCGCCCGTATCGAACAACTTCACTTCGTAGGATCGCCCCCCCCGTCCGCATGTATTGACGATGGTCTCGGCATCGTCGTCCGGATGCGTGTACTGATGCGAGGAGTTCTCCGTCATGCCGTAGACGTTCTGCGGCTTGATGCCCTGGCTGACGAACGCGGCCGCCACGCTCGGCGGGATCGGCGACCCGGCCATGTAGAACGTGTCTACGGAGCCGAGTCTCTCAATACCGGCCTGCTGCTGCTCTCCGAGGATGTCCATCGCGTGGGTCGGAACACCGAGCACGTAGTTGGCGCCCGTTGTTTCGATCCAATCGATACGGCTCATACCTTCCGGCGGGTCGGCCGTCACAAACCGACCGCCGGTGAGCAGCCACTGCGCAACGCCCACCCACGCGATGTGGTGCGACAGCGGTGAAAGCGACAGGATCACCGTCTCGGAGCCGCGCTTCCAATCGGCCACCAGGTCTCGCGCATTCGCAAGCAGCGTGGTGT
>DAIMKE010000520.1:0-5069 GCA_036721875.1 Bradyrhizobium sp.
TCGGTGATGCAGGCGACACCCGAATAGAGCACCTGGTCGGCCATCGCGAAGGCGTCGGCGAAGGTGGTCTTCTCGTTGGCGACCCGGAACAGGTTCTGGTTCGGGATGATCAGAAGCGTGTCGACCACCTTGTGCAGTTCGGCAATGCCGGCCTCGGCGGTGCGCATGCGGCGCGCACCCTCGAAGTGGAACGGCTTGGTCACCACGCCGACGGTGAGGATGCCCATTTCGCGCGCGGTTCGGGCAATGACGGGGGCAGCACCGGTGCCGGTACCGCCGCCCATGCCGGCGGTGACGAACACCATGTTGGCGCCGGTGAGATGATCGCGGAGTTCGTCGAGCACCTCCTGCGCCGCCGCCGCGCCGACATCAGGCTGGGACCCCGCGCCGAGGCCCTGGGTCACCTGTGTGCCCATCTGCACGATGCGCTGCGCCTTCGACATGGTCAGCGCCTGCGCATCCGTATTGGCGACGACGAAATCCACGCCCTGCAACCCGGCCGTGATCATGTTGTTGACGGCATTGCCGCCAGCTCCACCGACGCCGAAGACGGTAATCCGTGGTTTCAACTCGCTGATGTCAGGGGGGGTCAGATTGAGTGCCATGGGTGCCTCTCTTACGACGCGCGCTTTGGTTCGCCTCGGCCGGCGGCCGCGACATTTGGTGAAAATCGTTTGGTGACTGGACCGGTCATCAGAAGCCCTCGCGTAGCCATCGTCCGACCTTTCCGAAATAGCCGTCAGTCCCTGTCCTGAGCTGCCGCGTATGCCGCGGTTCGACGTGTTCCAGATGAGCGTATTGCGGATAGACCAAAAGGCCCGCAGGCACCGCGAACGAGGCGCTCTTGGCCTCGCTGGGCAGCCGGCCGAAGCCGAGCGGACGGCCGATCCGGACCGGCCGATTGAGAATGCGGGTGGCGAGTTCGACCGTGCCGGTGAGTTGCGAGGCGCCTCCGCTCAAGACAACCCGCGCCCGCGGCTCTGCCGCAAACGGGGAATCCCGGAGCCGGTCCCGGACCATTTCAAAAATCTCCTCGGCGCGATGCCGGACGATGTTCGCGATCGTGGCGCGCGAGACGATCTGCGGCCCATCATGTTCCTCGCTTGCGGAAGGAACAGACATGAGCTCGCGCGCGTCGGACCCGCCGGTCAGCACGGTGCCGTATAAAGTCTTGATTCGCTCGGCATCCGCAATGCATGCGCCGACGCCGCGTGCAAGATCCATCGTGACGTGATGCCCGCCGAGTGCAAATCCGCTCGCGTGAACGAAGCGTCCGCCCGAATACGTCGCTATCGTGGTCGATCCGGCGCCCATTTCGACCACGGCGGCGCCGAGATCGGCCTCGTCGTCCGTCAGCACCGAAAGGCCTGCGACATAAGGACTCGCCGCCATCGCCTCGACATTGAGATGGCAGCGCTCGACCACCAGCATCAAATTGCGGGCCACGGTGGCATCTACCGTCACCACCTGCATGTCGACGCCGAACTGCCGCGCGAGCATGCCGCGGGGATCGCGGATGCCCTTCACGCCATCGAGCGCATAGCCGACCGGGAGCGCATGCAGCACGGTGCGGCCCTCGCCGGTGGCATGGCGCATGCCGGTGGATGTCACCCGGATGACGTCCTCGGGCGTGACCGAGCCGCCGCGAATGTCGGCCGCGGCCTCGACCAGGGCGCCCTGCAGCCTTCCGCCGGAAACCGACAGCAACACCGACTCGACGCGAACCTTGGCCATGCGCTCGGCCAGCGCCACCGCCTGGCGCACCGTCTGCTCGCATTCGGCAAGATCGACCACCGCGCCGGCCTTGACGCCGCGCGACTGGATCTGGCTGTAGCCGATCAGTTCCACCGCATGGGTGCGGCCGCGCAGCGCGTCGCTCGGCGGCGACGGCTTCAGCCGCGCGATCATGCAGGCGACCTTGTGGGTGCCGACATCGAGCGAAGCCACCAGCGCCGTTCGCTTGTGGTCGACCGGGCGCGTCTTCGGGGTCTGGTTGCGATCGAGGCCGGTCATGCGTCACCGGCCTTTTTCCTGGGCTTCTTTTCCTTGAACAGTTCTTCGCGGGCCTTGGCCGCGTCTTCGGACAATTGCACGGTGAGCCGGTCCGGCAGGCGCATGTCGACGGCGACGATGTCGCGCGAGAACAGCCGGTCGTCCTGGTCGAGCTTGCTCAGGAGCGCCAGCGCATTGCCGACATCGTTCTCGGGCAGACGGATATCGAGCCCGTCCTTCAGCCGCAGATTCCAGCGACGTTCGCCGACGAAGATCGCAGCCTTGGTCACGATGCGGACCTGCGGATAGCGGTTGAGCAGCGCGAGGAAATCGCGGGCCTTGAGATCGGCGCCCTTCCCCACCACCAGCGGCAGCGTCGCGAAACGGCGCGACATATAGGGTTCCAGCACCGCGCCGTCTTCCGCAATGACGGACAGCCGGCCGTCCTGCTGCCACAGCGCAAACGCCGTGCGCTCGACGATGTCGATCTGCAGCCGGCCGGGATATAGCTTCAGGATGGTCGCGTCCGCGATCCAGGGATTGGCCTTGAGCTTGTCGCGCACGGTCTCGGCGTCGAGGAACAGCAGCGACGAGCGACCGCTGATACCGCCGATCGCGAGCACCTCGTCCTGGCTCAATTGATTGCGGCCGTTGATGGCAACCGTGGTGATGCGGAAGCCGGCCGAATTGGCGAGCGCATTGCGGGTATCGCTCAGCCCCGCCATGAAATCATCGACATGGCCGCCCTTGACGATACCAAGACCGGTGCTCCCGAGCAGCATCAGCACGGTCAGCGCGATGCCAGTGCGGTTCGGAAGGTAACGCTCGACCAGACGCACCAGCCGATTTGGCGGCGCCCGATCGATCACGCGCTTGGCAGGCACAGGCGCGCGACGGCCCAGCCGCTCGCGCAGCAGCATGCCCGCCCCAATTGCGGCGGCTTTCAGGTCAGCTTGGGGCCTCAGCGATCTCTTCGACCGAGCGAGGCGTCCTGCACCATCCATTGCACGAGCCTGTCCAAATGTTGTTTCCGCAAGGTTTTTTGCGGGTTCGGGCCCAGATGACGCCTCGTGCTTGCCGGACCTGGTGCTGATCTGAAGTCGGAACAGCGCGGCCCGGCAGCCAAGCGCCACATGCGCCGCCGGCGTTAACCTTCGGACTTCCTGGTAAACAAAGTGTAAATTCGGGAAGGGTGCGACGCGCTTTGAGGCGTCTTTTGAGGGGTTTGCCCCACATTTCTTAGGATTTTAGCAATAATTCCTTGGGCGAGGTTAGTTCCGGGTTAACGGGCCGTTAATGGCTCGCCACCCCGCTCAGACCCGCGCGCGGCTGCGCCGTTCGGCCAGCGTGACCTGTTCGCGGAGAAAATCCACGAATTCGATCCCTTGCGCGTTGAGCGCTTTCGGATACAGCGATGCTGCCGTTAGCCCCGGTAAGGTGTTGGTTTCGAGGTAAATCGGCCCCTTCGCGGAGATGATGAAGTCGGACCTCGAATAGCCGCTGCACGACAGCGCCCGGTGCGCCCGCAGCGCCTGGTCCATGAGGGCTGCGCTGATCTCGGGCGCGAATCGCCCGGGGCAGATCTCCTGGGTCGATTTCAGCAGGTACTTCGCGGTGTAGTCGAAGGTGCCCTCGCCCGGCACGATCTCGATCGGCGGCAGCGCAAGCACCGTGCCGTCGGGCCGCTCCAGCACGCCGCAGGTGGCCTCCACGCCCGCGACGAATGGCTCGATCACATATTCCTCGGCCCTCGCGGCGTTGCGCACGGCGACGAGGTCCTGTTTCGCGTTGACGAAGATCAGGCCATAGCTCGATCCGTCCCGCGCCGGCTTGGCGATCAGCCTGCCATATTCGGCGAACGCCGCGTCGAGATTCTCCAGTTCGATGCCGGCCGGCGCCGTGACGCCCGCATGGGCCGCGAATCGTTTGGCGGCCATTTTGTCGAAGGCGAGGTTCGACGACGCCGAACCGGACCCGGTGAAGGGAACACCGCGCAGTTCGCACATCGCCTGCAGTTCGCCGTTCTCGGCCCGGCCGCCATGCAGGCCGAGCACCAGCACACGATCCTCGTCCCGCGCCTTGTCGAGCGCGGCCTCGAGCGGCAGGCCGGGGCTGTCCGGCTTGAATTCATCCTCGAACGGACGGGTGTGCGCGAGCAATTTCTGCGAAACAACCCCATGCACAGTATCGGCAACGTCCCAGAACCACAGATCGGCCTCGGGCAAGGCCCGGTGCAACGCCTGGGCGCTTGCGACCGAAACCAGGCGCTCCTTGTTGGTGCCGCCAAAGAGAATGGTGATCCGCATCAGCCTTGCTCGATTCCGATCCGCTTGATTTCCCAGTGTAGCTCGATTCCAGAATTCGCCTTAACCCGCTCGCGTACGGTTTCGCCCAATATTTCAATATCATGGCCGGTGGCGTTACCGGTGTTGATGAGGAAATTGCAGTGTAACTCCGAGACCTGGGCGCCACCGACGCGCAAGCCCCGGCAGCCGGCGGCGTCGATCAGCTTCCAGGCGCTGTTGCCGGGCGGGTTCTTGAAGGTGGAGCCGCCGGTCTTTTCGCGAATCGGCTGGGCGGTTTCGCGATGGCTCTGCACCTCGTTCATCCGGGCTCGAATGGCCTCGGGGTCTGAGATGGTGCCGCGAAAGCGCGCGGAGGTGAAGATGACGGAAGGATCGACGCCGCTATTGCGATAGACGAACTTCATGTCGGCATTGTTGAAGACATGTTTGGTACCGTCACGGCCGATGCCGACCGCCTCGATCAGGACGTCTCTGGTCTCGCGGCCATTGGCGCCGGCATTCATCCGCAACGCGCCGCCGATGGTACCGGGGATGCCGAAGAAGAACTCCAAGCCGCCGATATCAGCGGCCGCCGCGGTCTCGGCAACGCGCTTGTCGAGCGCGGCGGTGCCGGCGGTAACGACGTCGCCTGAGGCGGAGACATCGCCAAACGCCCGCGGCGACAGCCGGATCACCGCGCCCGCGATGCCGCCGTCGCGCACGATCAGGTTGGAGCCGACGCCGACGACGTAAACCGGCAAATCCTTCGCGAGGTGCTTTAGGAAATAGGCC
>DAIMKE010000521.1:0-5047 GCA_036721875.1 Bradyrhizobium sp.
AGCTTGCCGTGGGAAATCTGCGAAATCGCGACGAAATATTATTGATGCTAAACTCTCTGCCGGCTACGGCGATGGCGTCTCACGAGGAGGCGTTATGTTTCATCTCCAATTTCTCGCTCGCTGGACGGGGGCTCGGGTATATCGACATCCACCTCCTGGCGGCGGTCAGTTTGACTCCCGAGACATTGCTGTGGTCGAAAGATAAGCGCCTGAATGCAGTTGCAGAATCTCTTTCAATTCCGATGGTTTTGACACCGTGAGCCGAACAGCCTCCCTCGATGGCGAGATCCGCGACGGCCGCCATCACATGCAGGTCCGCGTCTATTACGAGGACACCGATTTTTCCGGCATCGTCTATCACGCAAATTATTTGCGCTTCATGGAGCGCGGGCGCACCAACCATCTGCGGCTGATGGGCGCCGAGCAGCATGCGCTGTTCGAACAGGCGCACGAGGAATCGCCGGGCTTCGCCTTCGTGGTCCGCTCGATGCATCTCGATTTCATGCGTCCGGCGCGGATGGACGACGTGCTCGACGTGGTGACGTGGCCGGTCGCGGTGAAGGGTGCCTCGATCACGCTGGCGCAGGAGGTGCGACGTGGCGGCGAGGTGCTGGTCAAGGCCGAGGTGCGCGTCGCCTTCATCAGCGAGGGACGCGCAAAGCCGATCCCGAAATCGCTGCGGCTCCTGATGAGGGCCGATCTGGAATCGTGATCGGCCGATAGGCGGGCGCCTATCGACTCCTTCAGGCGAGGCGCTAGATTTGCGCGTTCCATCAGCCGCCGAGGGCAACCATGTCGCGTCCACCGCTTCCGCCGTTCACGAGAGAGACCGCAGCGCAGAAGGCGCGCATGGCGGAAGACGCCTGGAATTCACGCGATCCCGAACGGGTCGCGCTCGCCTATACCGAGGGCAGCCGCTGGCGCAACCGCTCCGAAGTCTTTGAAGGCCGTCCCGCCATCGTGGCCTTCCTCACCCGTAAATGGGCGAAGGAGCACGACTATCGCCTGATCAAGGATCTCTGGGCGTTCGACGGCAACCGCATCGCCGTGCGGTTTCAGTACGAATGGCATGACGGCGCCGGGCAGTGGTTTCGCTCCTACGGCAATGAGCAGTGGGAATTCGACGAGCACGGCCTGATGCGCCGGCGCGAAGCCTCGATCAACGACCTCGCGATTGTCGAAAAGGATCGCCGCTTTCACTGGCCGGCCCCGGGCCCGCGCCCGGCAGATGTGCCGGGGCTGGGGGAGAGCCCGTTCTGACGCCACGTCATCCCGGCTTTCGCCGGGACGACGAGTTGCGAGATATCGTTACGCCGCCGCTTTATGCCGCGCGAGTTCGGCCTTGTAGAGTTCGAACTCCTCGGCGACCGCCTTCGCGATGCTGGGACGGGTGCGCAGCCGCTCGTAATAGGCTTTCACGTTGGGCCATTTCGCCAGTTCGATCGGTGGCGACGCCATGGTCCAGTTGATGACGGTGACGAGGTAGGCGTCCGCCACGCTGAAATGGTCGAGCAGGAATTCCCGGCCCTTCAGGTAATTGTCGAGATAGTCGAGACGGGAAAGGCCCTTGCTGATCACGTGCGACTTCATCTCCGCGGGCGCGGTCTTGTCGAGCACCGGCACGAACAGGCCCTTGTGCAGTTCGGTGCCGATGAAGCAGAGCCATTGATGCAGCCGGCTGCGTTCCATGCCTGATGCGGTCGAGATGCCGGCGTTCGGAAAGCGGTCGGCGACATATTGCAGGATCGCGGCATTCTCGGTCAGCACCAGCCCGTCGTCGGTGCGTAGCGTTGGCACCAGCCCGAGCGGATTGACGCCACGAAAATCCGAGCCGTCCTTCTGCACCACCTTGGTCTTGGGATCGACCTCGAGATAGCTGGCCTCAGCGCCGGCTTCGTACAGCGCGATCCTGGTCGCCAGCGAGCAGGCGAGCGGCGAGAAATAAAGATCCATGGGATTCCTCCTTGGCGGTTGATCAATCGCGGCCGCAACAACGGCGGACGACATTGATTTTCATACTGTTCCGCATAATATAAATCCGGTCAAGGAATTTATTGCGAAATGGTACAAAAAACTAAGAAGCCGCCGGTCGTGAAGATCGACAGCCCGGTGCCGCCCAAGCGCCGCGGCCGGCCGCGCTCCTACGAGCCGGACGTCGCGCTCGGCAAGGCGCTCGACCTGTTTCGCAAGGAAGGGTTCGCCGCGACATCGCTCGACGATCTCTCTGCCGCCACCGGCATGAACCGGCCGAGCCTCTACAGCGCGTTCGGCGACAAGCGCGAGCTCTTCATCAAGAGCTACCAGCGCTATCGCGAGGACGCGCGCACCGCCATGGCCGGTATCTTTCGCGACGAATTGCCGATCCGCCAGCGCCTCGCGCGCATCTATGCGGTGGCGCTCGACATCTATCTGTCCGGCGACAGCCCGCGCGGCTGCTTTACGGTGATGACCGCGGCCTCCGAAGCAGTGTCCGATCCCGACATCCGCGCCATGGTGCTGGAAGGCCTTGCTGAACTCGACAAGGCTTTTGCAGCCTGCTTCCGGCGCGCCAAAGAGAAGGGCGAACTGCCCGCGAGCGCGGATACTGCCGTGCTGGCGCAAATAGCCTCCGCCACCATCCATACCATCGCCATCCGCGCCCGTGCCCGGACACCGCGCAAGGAACTCGAGGCAATCGTCAACGGCGCGCTTGACGTGATGCTGGGGGCCTAGTTTCTTCACGTCGTCCCGGCCTTGAGCCGGGACCCATACCGGGTGATTTCTCGATTTGGAAAAGTAACGGACGCCCTCCGTCGAAACAACGGCCGGTGGTTATGGGTTCCTGCGTTCGCAGGAACGACAATCAATACCCCCGCTTGCGATCGACCACGTTCTCCAACTCGCCGCCGGCCTCGAAGCGCTCGATCTGCGCCGCGACATACTTCGATATCTCGTCGGGATCGGTGTCGGCGGCGTTGTGCGGGGTCAGCACCACCTTCGGGTGGGTCCAGAACCGGCTGTCTGCCGGCAGCGGCTCGGTCTCGTAGACGTCGAGCGAAGCGCCACTGAGTGTGCCGTCGTCGAGGCATTGCAGGATGTCCGCTTCGTTCTGCAAGCCGCCGCGCCCGGCATTGATCAGCACCGGCGCGCCGAGCGGGCTGTTGCGATTGAGTTTTTCAAACAGCGTGCGATTGAGCACGTGGCGCGTCTCCGGTGTCAGCGGCAGCAGGCAGACCAGGATGTCGGTCCGCCGTGCGAACGGCTCGATCTGGCTCTCGCCATGAAAGCAATCGATGCCGTCGAGGGCTTTCGGGCTCCGGCTCCAGCCCGCAACGCGAAAGCCCAGCCGCTTGAGAACATCGGCAGCATCTGCCCCGAGCGTGCCCAGCCCCATGACGCCGACCGAGATCGCGCTCGCCGCGCATTGCGATTTCGGCGCCCAGCGTTTCTCGCGCTGCGATTCCCGTAAGTAGAGTTCCTGCCGGTGATGCATCAACACGTGCAGTACGACATATTCCGTCATCCGCGCCGTGAGGTCGCCGACCGCCACACGCACCAGCGGCACGTCGGGCAGTGAGCGATCGACCATCAGCGCATCGACGCCGGCGCCGAGGTTGAAGATCACGCGCAGATTGGGGAATCCGGCCAAATCACCCGGATGCGGCTTCCACACTGCCGCGTAGTGCACCTCCGCCGGATCGAACGACGCATCCGGCAGCAGCAGTACGCGGCGATCCTTGCAGACGTCGTCGAAGCGGCTTTTCCAGCGTTGCGGCGACCAGTTTTCAGTCCCGCCATGCACCAGCAAGGCGAGCGCGCCTTTCTTCATTGTCATTCCCTTCGCACCGCCAGCCGCTTCGCATCCGAAGGGCGGCGTGACCATCCTCACATAACCGATCGAACGGTTTCTCTATCGTCATTTCATCAAACAAGGGAGACTTCAGATGCGCAAATTGATCCTGATTTCAGCTTTCGTTCTGGCCGCCGCCTCTGTGCAGGCCGTCGAAGCTCGCGAACTGATTCTGGCCGCCAGCGATTCTTCGGCGGTTGCCGCCCCCGCTGCGCCGGCTGCGACGCCAGCGGCCGCGCCGGCAGCAGTGCCCGCCGCCGCGACGACCGCTCCGGCTGCCCCCGCGGCGACGGCGCAGGCCGCGCCGACGCAGGCGTCGCAGCCGGCTACGGCGTCAAGGCCGCAGCCCTCCCGATTGCAGAAGTCCCAAGCCCAAGCTCAGGTACAGGCCCCAGTCCTGACCCGGCGCCAGATCGACGAGCAGAAGGCACGCCGGATCGCCGCGCGGTATGGCGTCTACTGGTAATGCGCAAGTGCATCATCGTGGCTGTGATGTTCTGGCTGCCACTCGTCCGCCAGAACAGTCACCGCGACGGTGGTATCAAAATCGGGGCCGTCGGATGAAGACGGCCAGGAACGTCCTTCTCATTCTCTGTGTGTGCAGCCTCTGTTCCAAGGCAATCGTTCACGCCTGGCGGCATTTCAATCCGACGCCGCCTCCGATCGTCGGGCCCTGAGCGGCAGCGGAACATTCCAAAATTTCTTCGACGCACCTGTCGGCTCCGGGCATAATCGTTCGTCATCAAGACAACGGAGATGCTTGCCCCTCATGATGTACGCCATTCTTTGCTATCACGACGAAGACACCGTCGGTTCCTGGACCAGGGAACAGGACGCCGCGGTGATGCAGAAGCTTTCCGTCGTGCAGGACAAGCTCGCAAAGCAAGGCCGGCTCGGTCCGGTGGCGCGGCTGCTGCCGACGACGGCGGCCACCACGCTGCGCAAGGACGATCCGCCGCTGGTGCTCGACGGTCCGTATGCCGAAACCAAGGAGCAACTGCTGGGCTTCTATGTCGTCGATTGCAAGAATCTCGACGAGGCGCTCGACGTCGCGCGCGACCTTGCCGCGGCCAATCCCGGCGGCGCCTACGAGATCCGCCCCGTCGGCCTGCTCAAGCCGGGGAGCCTGCCGTCGTGACCGACACCGCCTGGATCGATAGCGCGCTGACCTCGGCGCGTCCCCAGGCGGTCGGCGCGTTGCTGCGCTATTTCCGCGAT
>DAIMKE010000522.1:0-5043 GCA_036721875.1 Bradyrhizobium sp.
CCAGAACCGCTTCCTCCCCGACAAGGCGATCGACCTGATGGACGAGGCGGCGAGTCGCATCCGCATGGAAGTAGAAAGCAAACCCGAAGAGATCGAAAACCTCGACCGCCGCATTATCCAGCTGAAGATCGAGGAAAGCGCGCTTGCTAAGGAAAGCGACGAGGCGAGCAAGGACCGGCTCGCCACCTTGCGCAAAGAATTGGCCGAGCTCGAGCAGAAATCGAGCGAGCTGACCACGCGCTGGCAGAACGAACGCGACAAGATTCAGGCTGAGGCAAAGATCAAGGAACAGCTCGACCTGGCCCGGCTCGAATTGGAGCAGGCGCAGCGCGCGGGCGACCTGCAAAAGGCGGGCGAGCTGTCCTATGGCACGATACCGAGCCTCGAAAAGCAGCTTGAAGAGGCACGTGGTGCAAATAAGACCGCGTTATTGCGCGAGGAAGTGACCGAGGAGGACATCGCCTCTGTTGTCAGCCGCTGGACAGGCGTGCCGGTGGACAAGATGATGGAGGGCGAGCGCGAGAAGCTGCTCAAGATGGAAGAGTTTCTCGGTCGTCGCGTGATCGGCCAGCAGCAGGCGGTACAGGCTGTCTCCAAGGCCGTGCGCCGAGCACGCGCTGGCTTGCAGGATCCGCACAGGCCATTGGGCAGCTTCCTGTTCCTTGGCCCCACGGGCGTTGGCAAAACCGAGCTGACCAAGGCGCTGGCCGAGTTCATGTTCGACGACGAGCGCGCCATGGTGCGCATCGACATGAGCGAATTCATGGAAAAGCACGCGGTCGCTAGACTGATCGGCGCGCCTCCGGGTTATGTTGGGTACGAGGAAGGCGGCGTGCTTACCGAGGCGGTGCGGCGCCGACCATACCAGGTCGTGCTGTTCGACGAAGTCGAGAAGGCGCATCAGGACGTGTTCAACGTTCTGTTGCAGGTACTCGACGACGGTCGCCTGACCGACGGGCAGGGCCGGGTGGTAGACTTCTCGAACACGCTGATCATCTTGACCAGCAACCTCGGCAGCCAGTTCCTCTCCAACCTCACCGACGATCAGAAGGTGGAAGATGTCGAGCCGCAGGTGATGGACGTGGTGCGCAGCCACTTCCGCCCCGAGTTCCTCAACAGGCTTGATGAGATCATACTGTTCCATCGCCTGAGCCAGGAACACATGGCACCGATCGTCGATATCCAGGTCAAGCGCGTCCAGAAGCTGCTGAAAGACCGGAAGATCACGCTCGACCTCACCGAAGGCGCGCGCAACTGGCTCGGTCGGGTGGGTTACGACCCCGTATATGGCGCCAGACCGCTCAAGCGAGCGGTACAGCGATATCTGCAGGATCCGCTGGCGGAAAAGCTGCTGGCCGGCGAAATCCCTGACGGTTCGACCGTCAATGTCGACGAGGGCGAAGAAGGTCTCGTTTTCGTCATTCCATCCTAGATCTGAGCAGCGCGAGCGCACGACAAGCAAGGGAAGGGCGGCGAATGGAAGCCGACAAGATCAAGGTAGTTTGCCCACATTGTGAAGCGGTCAACGCTATCCCGCCTGATCGGCCAGCTCAGGCCGCAAAATGCGGCAAATGCCACAAGGCGCTGTTCAATGGTTCGCCCGTCGACTTGCTGGGCCAGAGGTTCGATCGCCATATCACACGATCCGACATACCTGTCGTTGTGGATTTCTGGGCGACGTGGTGCGGTCCCTGCCGCGCCATGGCTCCATCATTTGCCCAGGTCACGATTGCAATCGAACCGCGCGCCAGGTTCGCAAAGGTCGATATCGACAAGGCTCCCGAACTTGCCGCCCGGTACGGCGTGCAGGGCGTCCCCGCCTTGTTAATATTCAAGAATGGACGGCTGGTCGATCAACGATCCGGTGCCTTACCCCCCTCAGCGCTTCGCCAATGGGTGGAGGCACATATTGGCTGACCCGCATTACCCCCCGCATCCCAATTTCAGGTGATTTAGTTAATGGCAGATCCTTATACGATACTCGGCGTATCGCGCACTGCAGATCAGTCTGCAATCAAGAATGCCTATCGCAAACTCGCCAAAGAGCTTCATCCTGATCGCAACAAGGACAAGCCAGATGCGGCGGCCCGGTTCGCGGAAGTCACGCAAGCATACGATCTTTTGAGCGATGTCGAGCAACGCGCGCGATACGACCGCGGCGAAATCGACGAGCACGGCAACCCGCGCGCACCTTACGGTTTCGAAGATTTCCAGGGCCATGGGCCGTTCTCGGGCGGAGGACCGTTTCGATCGGCGCAGGATGGAGCGACATCCTTTCATTTCTCTGGCGATTCGGAGGAATTGGGGGACATCTTCGCCGATCTCTTTGGGCGGGGTCGCGGGGCTGGCGGGCGCGAATATCGCCCGCGAGGAAGCGATGTGCTCTATGCGGTAAATGTCCCGTTCGAAAATATCGCCACTGCAAAACCATTCGCAATCAACCTCGATGGCGGCGAGCAAATCGAGGTCAAGATCCCTCCGGGAACCCAGAGTGGGGATCGCCTGCGCGTTGCGGGCAAAGGGCGGCCCGGACCGGGAGGGCGCGGTGACGCGATTCTTGAACTGACCGTCACGCTCCACCCTTTCTTCCGACAGGATGAGGACGACATTCGCCTCGACCTGCCAATCCGGTGGGACGAGGCCGTACTCGGCGCAAAGGTGCGCGTACCCACGATCGATGGTCCGATCATGCTAACAGTGCCGAAGGGATCCACCTCGGGCAGAGTTCTGCGCATCAAGGGTAAAGGAATGGCCCGTCGCCAAGGTGGGCGCGGCAATCAACTGGTGCGGTTGATGGTTGACCTTCCGCAGAACGATAAAAGCCTGGAAGCGTGGGCCAAGGAATGGCGAGAAAAGAATGAATACAATCCCCGCTCGAAGCTGGGTGTCTAATGCGATCACATTGGGACAGGCAAGGCTGATCCGAAACGCCTGATCTGGATCAGTGGATTTGCCTGAGAAGCGACTAGAGGTACATTTTGGCACAGGAGGCCGGTCATGAAGCGTCAATTCCAAAGTAGCTTTCGGGACATGATGCCAGCAGGAACGTCGTCAGTGACCCCTCTGCCATCGACGGAAGACCTGACAAGCATGCTTGCCGTGCTGGCTGCGGGCCTTGAAACGTTGGAATTCGCCGATGAGCAGGAGGCGATCAAGCTTCGTCGCAAGATGCGTATGGCGCTCCTCAATTCGGCCAGATTAGTAAGCAAATGGTCTGTTCCAGCTGCTAATTCGCCGCTTCAGGAATTGGTCGATGTGCCAGAATTGATCAAGCATTTGATGGACCAGATCCAGTCAGGGATTCCAGTGGAAGTGGAGTTTGAAAAGATACTTGAAACGGGTTTGTGGCCGGTTCGGGTTGCCCCTGCCTCTTTCGCCAGCGCCTTATCGGCCCTGCTTGAAAATGCATTCCTGGCTGCCGGAGGAAATGGTGGGAAAGTATCTTTGCGCTTGAGGAATCGCCCGGCGATTGACGCTCTGCCCGAGCGAATTGAAATTGAAGTTGCCGACAATGGCCCTGGGCTCAGCCGCGATACCATCGCGCTGGCATTCGAGCCGTTCTATTCAAATTGGGGAGGCGATCACCGAATGGGACTCGGTCTCACTCATGCGCAGCGGTTCGCTCAGAGATCCGGGGGCAACATTTGTCTGATGCCTCGATCACCCCGTGGGGTCCGCGCAGTCTTGTGGCTGCCGCGCGCATACGACCATTTTGCCAGCCGGTCCCGCCAGAGCGCTGACGTGATCCTTCTGCGTTAGGGGAACGGCGAACCCACGTCTGAACACATCTTAATCTATTGTTTTCTGGAGCTCCAAACCATGGCTAAAGTTATCGGTATCGACCTCGGAACAACCAACAGCTGCGTTGCCGTTATGGAAGGCGGCAAGCCCAAAGTGATCGAGAATTCGGAAGGTGCGCGCACCACGCCGTCTATCGTCGCCTTCACCAAGGATGGCGAACGCCTGATCGGCCAGCCCGCCAAGCGCCAGGCCGTGACCAACCCGGATAACACCTTGTTCGCGATCAAGCGCCTGATCGGTCGGCGGTTTGACGATCCGACCACCAAGAAAGACATGGAGCTTGTTCCATACAAGATTGTCGAGGGGCCCAGCGGCGATGCATGGGTTGAAGCGGGCGGCGAGAAGTACAGCCCTTCCCAGGTTTCCGCTTTCATCCTGCAAAAGATGAAGGAAACCGCCGAAGAGTACCTAGGGGACAAAGTCGAGAAGGCGGTAATAACAGTCCCGGCCTACTTCAATGATGCCCAGCGCCAGGCGACCAAGGATGCCGGCAAAATCGCCGGTCTCGAAGTCGAGCGCATTATTAACGAGCCGACTGCTGCGGCGCTCGCCTATGGACTCGATAAGGACGAAGGCAAGACTATTGCTGTTTACGACCTCGGCGGCGGTACGTTTGACGTATCGATCCTCGAAATCGGTGATGGCGTATTCGAGGTGAAGTCGACCAATGGCGATACCTTCCTCGGCGGCGAAGACTTCGACAGCGCGGTGGTGGAATATCTCGCCGATTCCTTCAAGAAGAAGGAAAATATGGACCTCAGAACCGACAAGCTCGCCCTGCAGCGCCTCAAGGAAGCGGCGGAAAAGGCCAAGATAGAGCTGTCAAGCGCAGCACAGACCGAGATCAACCTTCCCTTTATTACTGCGCGCATGGAAGGCGGCACCACGACGCCGCTGCACCTGGTCCAGACAGTCACCCGCTCCGACCTCGAAAAACTGGTTGACGGCCTGATCAAGCGGACGCTCGAACCCTGCAAGAAGGCCATGGCTGACGCTGGGATCGACAAAGGGGCGATAGACGAAGTGATCCTGGTAGGCGGCATGACGAGAATGCCCAAGGTACGCGAAGTGGTCGAGGATTTCTTTGGCAAGAAGCCGCACACTGGCGTTAACCCCGACGAGGTTGTCGCCATGGGTGCCGCCATCCAGGCGGGTGTCTTGCAGGGCGACGTCGAGGATGTTCTCCTGCTCGACGTGACCCCGCTGTCGCTCGGTATCGAGACGCTGGGCGGCGTATTCACC
>DAIMKE010000523.1:0-5037 GCA_036721875.1 Bradyrhizobium sp.
CGGCCAGGTCTGGATGGCGCTGGACCGGCTTGCCGAGCGGGCCGGCATGTCGCCCTCGGGCCTCGCCAAGCGCTCAGGCCTCGACCCCACCACCTTCAACAAATCCAAGCGCATCACCGCCGACGGCCGCGAGCGGTGGCCTTCGACCGAATCGGTCTCCAAGGCGCTGGCCGCGACCAATTCCTCGATCGACACGTTCGTGCAGCTGATCGGTGACGGCGCGCGCAGCCTGCAATCGGTGCCGCTGCTCGGCCTCGCGCAGGCCTGCAACGGCGGCTGCTTCGACGATTCCGGTTTTCCGTCCGGCAAGGGCTGGGACGAGACGGCGCTGCCGTCGGCCAGCGACGATCACGCCTATGCGTTGGAGATCTCGGGCGACTCGATGAAGCCCGCCTACCGCGACGGCGACATCATCGTGGTGTCGCCGGGTACGCCGATCCGGCGTGGCGATCGCGTGGTGCTCAAAACGTCGGACGGCGAAGTGATGATCAAGGAATTGAGGCGGCGCACCGCCAAGGCGCTGGAACTGCAGTCGCTCAACCCTGTTCATCCCGACCGCACGCTCGACGCCGACGACGTCGCCTGGATCGCAAGGATCGTGTGGGCGAGCCAGTAGGATTGTCGCGCCGTGACCGATGTTCTGAGCGACCTGCTGCAACATTCCCTTCGCATCGTGTTGTGCGGAACCGCCGCCGGGACGACGTCGGCCGCCGAGCGGGCCTACTACGCGCACCGGCAAAACAAGTTCTGGAGGATTTTGAACGAGACCCGGCTCACGCCGGAGCTGCTGCAACCGCATCAATATCGCAGCCTGCTGCAACACGGGATCGGGCTGACTGATCTCGTGAAAGCGGGCGCGGGGATGGATCGTGCCACGCTTCCAAAACTGACGGCGGCGGATCGCGCCCGGTTGCGCAAGGCAATCGCAACCTTTCGTCCGCAGTTTCTCGCCTTCACCAGCAAGACGGCCGGGCAGAAATTCTTCGACGGCAAGCGGGACTATGGCGAGCAGTCCGAGCCGATCGGCGATACCAGGGTGTGGATATTGCCGTCGACCTCGGGCGCCGCCAATGGAAGCTGGCGGCCGGAGATCTGGCAGCGGTTTGCGGATGAGGTGCGAGCGGCGGGGTGAGACGGTGAGCCCCTTCTCCCGCAAGGGGAGAAGGGAAAAGAACTACGTCGCGTAATCCGGTTCCTTGCGGTCCAGCATCCGCTTCAAGGCATCGAAATGACGCTGGGCCGGGGACGGGCCGTTATAGAGGTGATCGTCCCGGTAATCGCGCTGGGTCTTTTCGACCACGGGCGCCGGAAGCTGTTTCAGCCGCTGCCCGGTCCACATCGCGTAGATCTGCACCTGCGCGGCGCGCTCGATATAATAGAGCATGTCATAGGCATCGGCGACAGTTGCGCCGACCGTGGAGATGCCGTGGTTGGCCATGAACAACACCTTCTTGTCGCCGATCACGCCGGCCAGCCGTGCACCTTCCGCGGGATCGAGCGCCGGGCCGGTGTACTCGTCGTCATAGGCGATGGCGCCTGACAGCCCGACCTCGGTCTGGCCGATCTCCTTGATGCGGGGATCTTCGAGCCGCGTCAGCGCGCTGGCATAGGGCATGTGGGTGTGAAACACGGCCTTGGCCTGTGGCAGCGCCTTGTGGATCGGCGCGTGGATGCAATAGCAGGAACGCTCCACCTCGCCCTCGCCGCGCTTGACCTCGCCGTCGTCGATACCGACTTCCATGAAGCAGGACGCCGTGACCTCGGACCAATGCGTGCCGAACGGGATCTGGTAATAGCGATTCGTGCTGCCCGGCACCACAAAAGTGAGATGATTGAAGATGCCTTCGGAAAAACCCTGGTTGAAGGCGAGCCGATGGGCGGCCGCGAGATCGACCCGCGCCTGCCATTCCTCGGCGCTGCTGCTGTCCTGGAGCGATTTCGGCGATACCCTGAATTGCATGCGCGTTCTCCCTGCTCGCTGGTGCCTGCTTGACGGCTGTTATGGGGAGCAGTGTAACGCAATCCGGAGCAGCCATGGCTGAAAATGCAGCGGGCCTGCTATCTCAATTTGTCGCGCCTCTTTTCCTTCTCCCAGAATGGAAGAAGGAAAAGCTCACGCGCTCCTTGCCAGCGCGCCGTCGATCATCGCGACGGCATTCGCAACGCCATACACCGCGACGAACGAGCCGAAGCGCGGACCTTTTTCCTGGCCGAGCAGGACCTGATAGAGCATGTTGAACCAGTCGAGCGAAACGCCCGGCCTGCCGTCCTTGCCCTTTTTCACCTGGTCCAGGAACGGTTCGCGGCGGCCGATCTCGTAGACCACGTTCTGGATATCCTCCGCACTCGATCCCGCCGGCATGTTCGACAGCGCATCGCGCAGATCCTGCAGCGCGGCGCGCTCGTTGTCGGTCGGCTCGCGGAATTTTTTGGTCGGCGCCACGAAGTCGCGATAGTAGTTGATGGCGTAGCCGACCATCGCGTCCAGCTTGGGATGGGTCTGCGGCGTCACGCCCGGGCGATAGCGGCCGATGAATCCCCACAGCGTTTCGGCGTTCTCCGCGTTCGACGACGACACCAGCGTCAGCAGAAGCTGGAACGTAACCGGCATGTCCGACTTCGGCGGATTGCCCGAATGGATATGCCAGACCGGATTGGCGAGCTGCTGCTTCGCATCCTGCCGCGAAAACCCGTCGAGGAACTGCTGGTAGTCATCGACGTTGCGCGGGATCACGTCGAAGTACAGCCGCTTCGCCGCCTTGGGCTCGCGGTACATGAACAGCGACAGCGATTCCGGCGAGGCGTAGCGCAGCCATTCGTCGATGGTCAGACCGTTGCCCTTCGACTTCGAAATCTTCTGGCCCTTGTCGTCGAGGAACAGCTCGTAGTTGAAGCCTTCCGGCGGCGTGCCGCCGAGTGCCGCGCAGATCTTGCCGGACAGTTTTACCGAGTCGATCAGGTCCTTGCCGGCCATTTCATAATCGACGCCGAGCGCAAACCAGCGCATGGCCCAGTCCGGCTTCCATTGCAGCTTGCAATGTCCGCCGGTCACGGGAACGGTGACGCGCTCCTTCGTTTCGGGATCGTCGTAGGAGACCGTACCGCCCTTCACGTCGTGCTCGACGATCGGCACGTAGAGCACCATGCCGGTGCGCGGGCAGATCGGCAGGAACGGCGAGTAGCTTGCCGCACGCTCCTCGCGGAGCGACGGCAGCATGATGGCCATCACCTTCTCGAGCCGCTCCAGCATGCGCAGCAGCGCGGCGTCGAATTTTCCTGAGGTGTAGTAGTCGGTCGAACTGGCGAATTCATAGTCGAAGCCGAAGGTGTCGAGAAACGCCCGCAGCCGCGCATTGTTGTGCGCCCCGAAGCTGTCATGGGTACCGAACGGATCCGGCACGCGTGTCAGCGGCCGGCCGAGATGCTGTTCCAAGAGCTCCTTGTTCGGCACGTTGTCCGGAACCTTGCGCAGGCCGTCCATGTCGTCGGAAAACGCCAGCAGCCGCGTCTTGATCTTGTCTTCGGTCAGCACGCGAAAGGCATGGCGTACCATGGTGGTGCGCGCCACCTCGCCGAAGGTGCCGATATGCGGCAGGCCCGACGGGCCGTAGCCGGTTTCGAACAGCACCTCGTCCTTCGGGCTTTTCTTCAGCCGCGCGACAATGGCCCTCGCCTGCTCGAACGGCCAGGCGTTGGATTGTTCGGCGAGCGTGCGCAGATCGCTCGGGCTGGAGGCAAGGTCGATGACGGACATTTAGAAGGGCTCTCTGTGGAAGCCGCGGAAACTAGCGCTTCCGAGGCGAAATGCAAAATGACGGCGCGGTGCATCGTCATTCCGCGGCGCGAAGCGAACCCGGAATGACGGAGCCCGGGACACGCTAGAACGGGCTGATCGAAAAATACCGCAGCCACAGGTCAGTGAAGCGGCCCTTTTCCCAGATCCGGAACAGCGCCCAGTTCAGCGACTGCCGCAGCAGGTCGTTGCCCTTGCGGACGGCGATGCCGATGCCCTCGCCGAAATAGCGGCTCTCGACAAAGGGCCCGCCCGAGAAGGCGCAGCATTCGGCCGAATCCGTACCATTGACCCAGAACGCCAGCGCGATCGCGTCGCCGAAGATGAAATCGACCTCGCCCCGGCGCAGCGCCAGCCGCAGCGCGTCGTCATTGGCGTAGGATTTGAGCTCGGCGTCGGTGAACATCGTCTTGAGGTAGGCCTCGTGCGAAGTGCCGGCGATGACACCGACCTTCTTGCCTTCGAGGAATTCGGGGCGGATTTCCGGCATCACCGCATCGCGGCGCGACACGAAGCGCGCCGGCGCGCGGTAATAGGGATCGGTGAAATCGAGCCGGGCTCGCAGGGCCGGCGTCACCGCCAGCGACGCGATGATGGCGTCGCCGCGGTTGCTGGTGATCGCATCGACCAGGGTCTCGAACCGGCGCATCTGGATGGTACAGGTGACCTTGATCTCGTCGCAGAGCGCGCGTGCCAGGTCGACGTTGAAGCCGGCGGGATTGCCGTCCGGGCCGGTGAAGTTGAACGGCGGGTAGTCCGTTTCGGTCAGGAACCGGATTACGGTGAGGCGGGACATGTCCGGCCGGTCAGGCCGTCGTCGCGGATCCCAGAAGCCGGGCACCGCCTGCGGCGCCGCCTCGACCGCCGGACGCGCCGGCGTTTGGGCGCGAGCCGTCCCGGGGGATGCCGCGGCCATCGCAGCGGCCACAGCGATGCCCACCAGCAGGGCGCCGGCGGTTCGAGGCAGTCGCGCACGGGAAAGCGGAGCGGTCGGATCTGGCATTGCGACAATTTGTTGCGGAATTGGATGGCCTTATAGACCATCCGGCCCGCGAAGCGAGGGCCGATTTAGGCTATCCGGTGCCGGGCCAGACAATGCGGCTCAAAGATACCGCTTCAGGTCCTTGGCGGCTTCCTCCGGCGTCCGTTTCAGGTTGAAGGGCGCGACGAACTGGCCATTTTTGTCCATCAGGTAGATCAGCGCGGTGTGGTCCATGGTGTAGTCGCCATCCTTGAGCGGGACC